>JALFZG010000083.1 GCA_022784645.1 Bacteroidales bacterium | reverse complement strand
GCTAAACAACAAGTAGGATTATTTGCTCGTATTATCAGCAAAATCAGCGCATTAACTATCCTACAATATATAAACTTTATTAACAACAAACCGCTTGGGCAAATTAAACATGCGCTACTTTAATTCCGCCAACGGGTTAATTTAATTTATATATGGCTTAAGCTGCCAGTACGAGAAGGTTAGAGGGGCTACCCCCTCTTGAAGTGCTTCAACAGCTACTTTGGCCGTAAGCCCGGATCAAATTTATTTGGTCTACCCATAACTTTTAGATTTCGCCTGCAAAGGTACTAAAATTTTTTAAATTTTGCAAGTTGTCTAAGATTTTGGGACTATTATACTAAATTTCAGTATCGACTATCTAGATGATTTTATGTTTTTTTCTTGCATAGCACATTCAAAACTATACTTTGAATAGTACGGAATTAGCCCTTGGGAGATATGGAATCTTATTGAATCTATAGGCAATTCCTCAGTTGGAATGCAGTATTTGTCAAGTATGTACCATGAGTATGTTTTTGTTTCATAATTATATGTTGTCATTGCAATCCATCTATTATTATATTCAATGTCTGTAACCACTATATGAGTATCATCAATTACACGCATGCCAGAATAGACTTCATCATTCTGAACATCCGGATTATAAACAACAATATCGTGACCGCCATCCCAAGGCATGGAGTAAAAATGATTACCCAAATCTTGCGTACCATGAAGTATTCGCATCCATGTCGGATGGTCATATAAGTACAGATAGGAACCTCCTATAACAACAGCAATCAACAAAAGACGAATAGGCCATTTCAGCCACTTTGTTATTCTTCTATTTAGTTCGTAAGTTTCCATATCTATACATTAGTGTCCACTTGTTTGCGGACGTAAATTATAAATCTTAAAAATCGTATATTTTATGACCAATCAAATTTTATAGTTTGTTGACCATCGTTTTGCTCGGGTTCAATGAAATCGCAGGTTTCAACAACTTGAAAGAGTTCCTTGATAGGGATGGTGTCCAATAACGAATGACCTACGACTCGCAAGATATCAAACATGCTTCGATCCAGTCCATACATGTGCTCCGCAATCGCAACTAGGCAGTAACCACTGATAGCTGCATAGACCTGGATCCTGACTGCATTCTCATTGGTAGCTCAAAAGGTTTTGACCCGCAGATGCTGCTTTAGCCACTTGAAAAAGAGCTCGATTTGCCATCTGTATTTATATAAAAGTGCGACATACTTTGGTTCTATATCGAAGTTGTTTGTCAAAAAGTGCCGCAAAGGTCGGTGCAAAAGCTTGCAGTTCCGGTGCAAACTTCGGTGCAAACTTCGGCCGTGCGGTGCAAAAGTCGGAGCAAAAGTTGAGTTTATACCTTCATATCCACCACCCAGCGGCCTTCTTTGCGGCCACCTTCGCGATGGAGAACGCCAAGCGTCTGAAGAGTCTCCAATTCACGTTTGACTGTTCGCACAGACAATCTTATCTTTCGTGCCAAATCTGGTATGGTTATAGTGCCATCATCTTCTAATAAATTAACTATAACATGTTGTCTTTCAGTTAATTGAATAGCCGTATCTTTCGTGCCACCTTTCGTGCCATTTTTCGTGCCATTCACGTCAATGACATCCTCTTGGATATTTTGACCTGTTTGGGCGGTATTGCGAGCGAACGTAACCACCACAACATTACCCGGCATTTGCTGCCACGTCGGCAACGCTACATCATACTTCTGACAGGTGGCAATAATACGCTGAATGCCCGAACCCCAGTTCTCAATATAACCTGTCTGGTAGAGCACATTGGCCATACGCGGATTGTGCGGTGAAGAATAATGCGCTTGTTCGATATGCTCCATATCCATCTGCGGAGGCACCATACCGGGATTTTCAATCTCAATACGATCGTCATAGATAGCCAACCCGATTGTCATATTATAGTGCTCGTACCAGCGATGACACAAGGCATTCAGAAGCGCCTCGCGAAGTGCCTCGGCGGGGATGTCCAGATGCTCTTCACGTACCAAGCCAACAATCTTACCGCTCATATTAAGATGCTTGCGGCAGAACCCCATTGCTTCGTTCAATAGTTCAAAGAGATTGCCCTCGACACGCTGATTGTTGATAAACTCATTCTTGTCGGTACCAGCAAAGCGAGCCATGCGTAGGTGAACTGCGTGTACATTCCGACTTCCTTTGTAAAAAGAGCCGTTGCACCATTGAGCACTACATCGCCCTCAATCAATTTCCACTTACGAAGGATATCCGAGACACTTTCTTTCCGCAAGGTTGACGAAGGTAGGTCTGGAAGTAAATCTTGCAGATTTCTGCAGATACTATCAGCAGCCAACAAACAATACACCGGAGCTCAATCAATAGTATGAACGTTATCGCTATTGCTTACAAGGCTCCTCAATGAGTCCTCATCGCTCCTCATCGCACGAAAAGACTCTGACCCGGGAAGAGGCTTCCGTTAGCGATGATGCATCTCTTACGAAATCACGCTGCAAAATTACTGCTTTTTTCGCACATACGCAACAGTTGTCCCGAATTGCGAAACATTTTTCCAAGATGTTGTGGTTTTTACGATTATTAGCAAGATTATTTAGAGAACAATACCCCATCAACCATACCCCAATACCCCATACACCATCAACCATACACCATACACCATAATCCATACAACTGCAATCTGTAAGGATTGTAAGAATCTTACAATAAGCATGGGTTATATTCCCTACATATAAGAACTGAGCGCAATGCGAGTCACGTGAGGCGAAATTTGCGACCACGAGGAGGCTGCAAAATTTTCTCCCCGAGGAAACAAATGTGCGGCCGCGAGGAGCTACCCTACACCATGCTGATAAACATACCCCAACTTACACATCTTACAGTTTACAGATGACAGGATTCTGCCTATAATACGAGGGCAAAAATTTAAATATATAAATAATTATATATTTATTTCTTTGTCTCCAATGGCAGTCTCACGTTTGGCAAACTGCCAACTGTAAGACTGTAAGAAATCTGGCATTTATGCACATTTTTTGTTCTTTATGTCAACTCCGACATATTTCAACCTCTGCTTACAGTTCTTACAGTTTACAGTTGTCCAACCTTGCCCCATATAGGTAGCAGATCGACCCCATGTAGGTAGCAAATCGATTGCCCCGCAACATCCATCTACCTCAACATCAGCTGATCACACCCACCTCCTTCTTTGATTATCACAGCTCCTGTAATCTGCTGATTATCAGGTAGTTTCGTTCCCCTTTCATAACACATTAGGGACCGCCTCACACGTATCGGAGACGGTCCCTAATATTCAGAAATTACACATCAGGTACGCTAATGATTACTTATCGGAGAGGGTTCTCCATCTGCAATATCACGCTTAATCCTTCACAGGGATGATGCCGGTGGGATGCAGGATGGTGTATTTAGTCATCTCCTGATTGCTCTCAAAACCGATGCCGTGAATCGTCATTTTTTGTTTATAAACCGACATCGTGGTATCCGAAAATACGCGTTCCTCCTTCTGACTCCACCATAGTTCGGGCGTCTCAAATCGTTCGCCCTCGAGATTCAGCGCTTTCACGTTGCCAACCAAATGCCATAGTTCGGCATTCTTATCATAGTATGCATAGTCGGCTTCGAGGAAGGCATCGGCCTCTCGCTTGAGGTTGAACTTCTCCAAGTAGATGCCTTCGGGAAAGACCCAATAAGGCGGTTCCGCCACATCATATACCTGCCAAACAGCTGCTTTCAGGCGGTATCTAACCACCCCCGAATCCGAGATGAGGCTGACCACATCGCGGGCGTCAAGCGTAGGCACAGCCGCTCGGTCTTCGACTGCATCGGTGGTCAGTTTGACCGTTTTATTGCAGGAAGACAAAACAAGTATCAGCGCCATGAAGACGCTGATACATACTCTATTTGCTGACCCTATCTGCATCGAAAGAGGCGCAAAATGAACTGCTTAACGGATAGTAGTGGTCTCACCAATCCAGCCACCAACGGTGAACGTAGATCCAGAGAACTCACCGGGAAGGTCGAAGCGCTCTTCTTTGGTGGGGAAATACTTGGCATAGGTAGAAATGAGGCTGTTAACGCTCTCAGCCACTTCGGGCTCTACCTGCTTAGCCTTGATCAGTTTATCAACTGCTACCCAGAATACGGTCTTGTTGAGAATAGCGGCCTTAGCACCATATTCAGCCTCGCTATAGGGCTTGGAGCTTGCGTAGAGAATACCCATCAGCATGTAGCAACGACCCTGGTTGGGGTTGAACTCGAGCGAACGGCGGAGATAGGTGCGAGACTGCTGGTAGTTCTTCAGCTCCTGATAGAGCACCATAGCAGCATTGTACTGATAATCAGCACGATCCTGATCAACATCAGAGAGGTCGGTAGCCTGATCATAGTACTCTACTGCACCCTTCCAGTCGCCTTTCTTCTTGCACATAGCAGCACATCCGGCAGCCGATTCAGCGGTAGGAGCGAGCTTATGCGAAGCCTCAGCAGCTGCAAAATAAACATCACTCTCTACGCAACCAACGCTGCGATAGAGCTTGATCACCTTATTGAGTTCATCGAGGTTCTGCAAGTTGCTATTTACCTTAGCTGCATTGATCTTATCGAGCTGGTCGCAGTCAGCAGCACCCGAAGCGGCAAATACGTTATCCAGATAATCCTTATTGGAAGCAGCAGCTGCAGCATTCTTATTGGCAGCATCATTAGCCTGTGCAGACAGCACGTCAGCTGCAAGTTGATAGTCCGTAATATACTGCTCACCATACTTAGCCGGATTCGACTTGTATAGGCCAAGCGAAACCTCAGCAAACTTCATCACAACGCTGACCTGTGCCTTATTGCCCATACCAATGATAGACTCCTTGAACCAAGGATAGGCCGTTTCCTTGAGATTATCTTCCGTGAAGAACACGCAGTAGTCGAGCGCCTTCTGGCCGAGGATATAGGCAGCCGGGTACTTCGGGTCGTTGCCGAAATACTTGATACGCTTATCGTGGAGCGTAAGGAGGAGGTCACGCCATTCCTTGTACTCAGCACTACCAACAGCGCATTGCGAGATCTTCCACTCTACGATCTTATCGCCATCAACATACACGTTCTTCGAGTAGCTTGGGCAGGTCTTGTACACGTTCAGCCAAGGCTCAAGCGCATCTGCATACTGCTTGTTTTTAGCGGACTCATGGAAGAGCGAGGTGTACATCACACAATCTTCCGTAACGATTTCTGGTTCTTCCTCTGCAACCGGTTCAGCAGCTGCATTCTTCTTGGGCTTAGCTGCCCAGCTCATCATCGGGAGAGCTGCACATACGGCCAAAATAATCAATGTTTTAGCTTTCATAAATATTGGAATTATAAGTTATATTTCTTCTGTTTTATTATCAAAATTATCTGATGCAAACATCGTGCCAAATCATAGACGGCGCTTAAAGAACCAGTTCTCACGCACACTCACGTTGAGCGTAAAACGCAGATAATTCTCTTGCAGCAAATCAGCCGTTCCTCGATGTCCGTATTCAATGGATGCGTTGATAGTAGTGCCAATGTTATGCAATGGGAACGCGGTACCAACAGACACAAGATATTCTCTTCCGGGAATTTGGCGAATATAGGGATCCGACATGGAGAATCCCACTCGCCATGGCATATGGTCGATATATCGGCGTCCAAGGGGGTTATGCGTATATTCAAATCCCACGGCAATCTTCTGGCGGTCTTGTAAGGGTACCGTTTGGTCGAAATAGCGGGCCTGCCCCCAGCAGTAGCGTGTATAATCAGCAGAGATCATAAACCGCCCTCCGTAATTATACATAGCGCCTACACCCCACACCATCGGGAGATCAGAGGGGATGGAATCGTTGAACGAGAGGGTATCGCCATCACCTACCTTGGAGTACGAACCGTTGAGCGATGACTGAGCCTCGAAGATAGCTCCTACGGAGAAGCTGTGGCGGTCAAACGTATGGAAGAACTGCGCGCCCGTACGGAATCGCACATCGGATACGTGGATTTTGGATACTTCCGTGATGGTACTGTTAATCTCCGTAAACGTAATACCTCTATTGTTGGTCACATCGCCAAACATATAATACACGTTGGCTCCAGCAGCAAACCAATTGAGCACATTAAACGACAAGCCGCCATATACCTGCGTAATACCACCATCGCCATAATACGTGCGCGCATAGTGATAATCGGAATTGATGGAATCGCTGAGCGTAAAATCATAGCCAACCGTAGAATAGGGATTCAATCCGAGAGACATGCCTATATGTTGCTTCCAAATAGGGAACTGCATGGTGAGGTATTCGAGATTTCCATTGCCTCTGTTGCGCGAACCGGCAGCATCCTTATAGCCGTTCCAAAGGCCGGAAGCAGCCAAATCGAACATAAAGGTAGTACTGTCAACCACCGTATAAGAAGCCGGCTGAGAGGGGTTGATCACGCGCGGGTCACGCATGCCAATCCCAATACCCCCAAGCGCGCGATACGCACCCGGGATATTATCATTTAATTCGCCATATCCAAAACGGCTGAAAGGAGAATGGGTGTTATTTTGAGCTTGAAGCGATGCACTTAACAGCAGCATCGGCAAGCATAAGATAGCAAGTATTTGAAGTCGTTTCATCATCTGATTTTATGCGGAGGTGAGCGTTATGCACACAATCGACTGCAAAGGTACAAAAAACTTGCCAAATACAAAAATGATTCAGCAAGTTTTTTTGTTTTTTTTTGTTTTTTGCAAAAAAAATGTAATTATTTGTGTAAATTGTGCGCCAATATTTGATTTAAACCAATCAACACGAGGTGTTTTTCGAGCACAACCGACTCTCTGAGATTCGCCATTATATAAGCCGCAGAACCTCCGGTGATAAAGGTGGAAAAATCTTCCGAACGGTGCTCCAATGTGCGGATATATCCCTCAATCTCAAATCGGATACCTCTGACCACTCCGGCAAGAATGGCATCGTGGGTATTCTTACCAAAGAGCGGGATAATCTGCTTCTCGTCAATCTCAACGAGCGGCAATTTCTTGGTTTGATTCTTGAGCGCCTTAAACCGCATGGATAAGCCGGGAGCGATATTACCGCCAAGAAACTCACCTTTTTCAGTCAGGAAATCATAGGTAATAGCCGACCCAGCATCGATAATCAGCAGGTTCTTATTGGGCGCCAAAAAATGTGCTCCCACCGCAGCCGCCAAGCGGTCCTGACCAAGCGTACGGGGCGAATCATAGCCATTCATGATGGGTACGGGCGTGGAATAATCAAAGAGCACAAACCGCTTGGAGCGCCTGTGAAGCACGTTTACTACGGCCACATCCACATTCACTACCGATGACAAGATGCTGTTCTCTATCGGATACAGACTGCATAATTTCTCTACATCTTGAGCGGTAAAATACTTATAAATGAAATTATTTACCATCTTTCCTTCGCGGTTAAAGATGGCTATTTTCGTGCGGCTATTGCCTTGGTCAATACATAAGTTCATACGCGCGAAGTGGACAGGGAAATCCAAATCTCATCCCTCCAAACTCTTTGTAAAAAAGAGAAAGGAAGGTGAGTATTCGGGTGGAAAGTTAAAGTGTGTGTAAGGGGAATAATGGTAAAAGCAGGAGTAAAGATTGTACTGGCCGTTTGCCAGTAGGTCGAAGACGACAACAGACGAAAAAAAAGCCCACCCTAAATTGGGGATGGACTAATTTTTCGCGATAAACGCGTTAGCCAAATTACTCAGCTACCACTTCAGCTGCAACGGTATCAGCAACTTCCTCAACTACAGAGTCAGCAGCCTCAACTACCTCAACAACCTCTTCTGCAACTACTACAGAATCCTCAGCAGCAGCTTCAGACTCAGCAGCCTTGTTACCGCAAGCTACCATGCAAGCAGCAGCTGCGAGTACGAAAAATACCTTCTTCATTGTTTTATTGTGTTTAATTAAACCATGATTTCCATCCAGAATCTTAACTCCAAACACCAATATTTGGCAGTGCCTGAACCGAAATCGGCTGCAAAATTACTACTTTTTTTTGACATACAATAATTTTTAGCAAAAAAAATGCGAAAAAATGAATTTTTCTCGCACTTTTCGTTCATTTTGCCATTTTTATATAGCAAAAAGGGCTTTATTTCGGTTGGTTATTCGCCCATGTTGGCATTATAGAGATAGCGCTTGATAGATTTCTTAGGCGTTTTCTCAAACTCATGCGGATAGATGCGAATCTCGTGAATCTGCTCATAAGCAGCCAATTGAGCATTTACCAGTTTCCTATTCTGCTCCATGCGTTGGCGAATCTGCTCTTGCGTCATCTTGTTGGCATCTACAGCCTCCATATCAGGATAAACGAGCGCCACAATCTTATCCTCACGCTGCATTACCAGCGACTCCAATACGTAAGGCATATTATTGAGCTTATCCTCAAGTTCCTCGGGATAGATATTCTGCCCAGAAGGTCCGAGCAACATCGTCTTATTGCGTCCCTTGATGAAGATATTGCCGTTTTCATCAATCACTCCAAGGTCGCCCGTTTTGAGCCATCCGTCTTCAGAAAAAGTGAGCGCAGTTGCTTCTTCGTTTTTATAATATCCGCGCATTACGTTCTCGCCCGTTACCTCAATCTCTCCCACGCCTTGCTCGTTCGGGTTGGCGATACGCGCTTGCATAAGCGGGAGCACGCGGCCGCAGGAATTCGGGATAAATTCATTATACGGAGCAAACGAGATGAGCGGAGCGCATTCGGTCATGCCATATCCTACCGTAAAGGGGAACTTGATTTTGTGGAAGAACGCTTCTACATCAGCATTTAGAGCCGCTCCACCGATAATCATCTGCGTAAACTCCCCACCAAAGGCCTTCACAAGACGCTTACGGATGGTCATCAACACGGCATCTTTCATCAGGGGCACCGAAAGCACCCAACTCTTAGTGGGGTCTTCCAGCAGCGGCTGAATCATCTTCTTATAGATCTTCTCGATAATGAGCGGAACAGTAAAGATCGTGGTAGGTTTGACTTCCGCAAAGGCGCGAAGGAGAATCTGTGCAGCCAATGGTCGGCCATAATAGCAGGTATAACCACCTGCGCAGAAATTTGAGAGAAAATCAAAGGCGCAACCATAGGCGTGTGCGAGCGGAAGGAAGCAGACGAAACGGCTTCCGGGGAAAGCTATCTTTGTGGACAAACCAAACGACACATTGCCGGCAAGCGCGTTGAGCGGAGTAACCACGCCTTTGGAAAAACCAGTTGTACCCGATGTATAATTGATAGAAGCAATCTCGCTATTATCCTTATAATCATAGCGCACGAGGTCACGATGGAAATTCCCTTGATACTTCTCTTCAAAGAGTTGATCAATCGTATCCGGCGACAAAATCGAAGCATCTATGATAGGAATCTCTTCAGCTACGTCTTCTGCCTCCAGATCCTTATTGTCTTGCTCCTTCTTTGCCTGCTTGAGAGCAGCCTTGAGCTCTTCTTTAGTTTGCTGACGCGTTTGAACAGCCAACACCGAGAAATCATTGACCGAGATAGCAGCCATCAATCCCTTCATAGCATGAATATCAAGTTGCTCCCAAAGCGGATCACCTGCAAAAATCAATTTGGACTCGGAATGGTTAACGATATGCGTTACATCACCCGGCTTGAAGTCCTGAAGAATAGGTACAACGATAGCACCATACGTAACCGTTGCCACATAGGTCATCGCCCAATTACTACTGTTCTTGCCAATCAAAGCAACACGGTCGTTTTTCTCAATACCTGCTTGACGAAGAATAAGATGAATTTTCTCAATACGCTCTGCTACATCACCATAGGTGTACACACGAGCATGACCGTAATCGGACATGGCCGGACGGTCCCAGTTCATTCGAATGGAATCTTCGAACAAACGGATAAGATTGGATTGGATCATAACGGGAACTTACTTTACTGACCAAATCGAATCGACTACATACACACTATTTCCTCGCCACGGCAGTGTAGCGTTGTATCGCTTGTAATGGAGGGTAACCGTTCGTCCCGTGCTATGCATGAGCGAATCGGCAATCGCCTGATCGGTAACGGAAAAGCGGAATTCATTGCTCTGAATAGCCGCATTGCTGTTGGCAGCTTTCTTCACACCCGTTTGGATGACTTTTCCCTCATACGTTTTAAATACCACACCTTCATAGCTGAAATAGTTGAGTTCACCCGTATCGGTGCCCTCAGAGTACACATAGCCATACTTAAAAAAAAGCCAACCGCCCAATCCTGCCAACGCAAGCATCGTCAGCACAAGAATGAGGGTAACACGTTTTGAAGTGGTCATTTTGATTCAGTTTATAGATATTTAGTATGTTCAATTATTCAATATGCATTTCTGCTCACAAAAATCAAGCCAAACGGATTTGATGGCTCCATTTTTCTGATTTTGCTTGCGCATTTAGGGTGATTCTATGGGATTTCCCCATTTTTGCCTGCGCAATTCCGAGCTCATTCTACCAGATTTTCCCAATCCACCGGCTCCATTTCGGGCTGATCAATAGAAAGGATATCCGTAGTGACGAATCCTATTCCGAGCTGTACGATGCGGTCGTAATCTTCCTGCTTATTCACTGTCCATGCCGCCACTTGAAGTCCGGCTTCATGACATCTGCGCACTTGATTGGCTGTGATGCCCGTATGCGCACAACTGGGCGTAACCTTATTCTGAATGCACCAATCGATTTTCTCTTCCGTCATCTCCATCATCAGATACTGCAAGTGGAGCTCCGGATAATGCTGCAGGATATACTCGAGCGAGCCGCGCATGGAAGTAAGAATGATGGCGCGATCCATCATGTCGTATTGCTTGATGAGCTCAACCAACCCGCCAAATGCCGACATATCATCGTTGTTGATGCCATTCGCCCATTTGAGTTCGATGATAGGAAACACATTCAGCTCCTTGCAAATAGCGAGAAACTCGCTGACAGTACAAATCTTCCCTGCATACGTCAAGCCATACCGCTGCTGGATATACAGCTCTTTCTGCAGTTGCTCGAGCGTTGATTGATTCACATCCAGCTGACCTCCCAATCGGGTTGTGGTATTATCATGCGAGATGATATACTGGCCATCGGCAGAGACCTTTACATCGCATTCCAAACCGACATAGCCATAGTGCGTGACGCCATATCGATAGGCTTCTGCCGTATTCTCCACGCCATTTCCGCAACCGCGATGCCCTACAAATACCGGTTTCCACGCCCATACAACCGCTGAAAGCGCAACAGCTGCAACCATCAGAAACAAACGTTTCATATAATCAGGGGGCTTTATTTCTGGATTTCTGCTCTCAGAGCTGCTATCATCTCCTGATATTCTGCATCCGAAAGGAAGACCTCTCCGGGGTTCATGCGGAAGGTGCCACCATAATCAGGGCCATCCACATACTTGGGCGCAAGATGGAAATGCAAATGCGAGAGTTTGTCAGAATATGCGCCATAATTGATTTTCTCCGGATTAAACAATTTCTGCATCGCGCGCGTAACGGTCGTTACATCTGCCATAAAAGCATTGCGCTCCTCATCAGAGAGCTCGTTGAGGTCATTCACATGGCCATTATATGCCACCAAACAGCGACCACGATAGGTCTGCTCGCGAAACAAAAACGCACGACTCACGCGCAACTCACAAATAGGAAGCATGATGGCTTCTCGTGCCTCATGCTTGGTGCAATAAATGCAATCGTTTGGATCAGAATACATAGTGTAAGAGATTTGTATTTGTTTGTATATTTTTATAGGATTATGATATACCTCTTGTTTAGAATGAGGCACTTACAGAACTTACAAATTACATTTCTATGGATTTTGCCGCAAATTTACAACTTTTTTTTGAAACAGCCAAATTCTACGTAAGAAAAACTCGATTTTTCTTAATAATTGTCAAAAAAAAGAGGCCGTCAGAATCTCTCTGACGACCTCATCACGAAACTTTTTGCTTATCTGGATTAGGGGTTATTTATAGCAGTACCTTGCGGAACTGCATAGGCAGAACCTTCATTAGAGGGTTCAGCTTTCGATTTCGGTTTGCGCGTTGAGCGCTTCTTCGTTGGCTTACCTTCTACCGCTACCTCCTTCTCATCCGTTGCTTTAGCAGGCTTAATCGCTTTCGACTTCTTCTCAGCTGCACGTTGAGGAATAACCGGTTGCGAAGTCTCAGAAGCTGTTTGCTTTGTTGTATTAGGCGCTTTCTTCTTCGATTTCGCCTTCTTGGCTGCAGGTTGTGTCTGTTCCGCCATTTGAGAAGAAGTGGCGTCTGAAACAGCCAATTCCGAAGCATTCATTACGGGTTTCTCCTGAGCTGAAGACATTGCGGAATGAACCCGGGTCTTTTTGACTCTTTTTCCTTTCTTTCTCTTGGATTGAGATTCTTGGAGAGAATCAGCATGTAAAGCCTCATCCGCAATAACTTCTTTGGCTGAAGTGCTATTTGCATCGCTCTTGGAAGCAGCCGCTGGCGCTGCTTGCGCTGCTGGCGCTACTTGCGTTTGATTATTCGAATCCAATAGCACTTGATCGAGCGAATCCGATGGCTTATCCTGAGCAGCATTCTCTTGAATATTGCTCTGAGAAGCATCAGCGTTTACCTTTTGACGCTTTGACTTTTTGGAGTTGCGTTTCTTGGTAGGTTCAGCTTCTTCTTGGGGAGCATCTTCACGAATAGCAATTACACTCTCAGAAAGCATATCGTCTTGATTTTCAGCAGATTGAGCAGCCTTATTTTGGGCGTTCTTTTCTGCTTTAGCACGCTTTTTCTCTTCGGCTTCTTGCCCGTTTTCTAAAGCGACTTCTCTTGAAGCGGCCATCGCTGTAGCAACTTTCTCAGTGTCAGCGTCTTGCTTCTTCTTTTTAGCAACTTTCTCAGCTTCAGCGTCTTGCTCGGCTTGAGAGGAGCTGAGTGAAGAAACAGGCTCTTCCAGAGGATTCGTTTCCTCTATCTGATCGCTGTTTTTCTTCTTGCGAGAGCGTTTTCTTTTCGCTTTTGCAGGGGCCGCAGGAGCTGCTGCTGGTTGTTCTGCATCCGATTCAGTAATATCTGCCGTTGCTGTTTGTTCAGCTACAGGTTGCGCTTTAGGCAATACCACCTCGGGCTTCTCCTCTATCGCTTTGGCAGTATAGAGTTTAGCCTTTTTCTCGGCTTTCTTATCAGCAGATTCCTCTGTCATTCGAGGCAGTTCAACGGTTTGCCCGTTTCTGTCAACAAATCGGAATTCGAGCAAGGGCAGGCTCTCATCTGCTCGCAATCGCACGCCATATTGGTAGAACCAACGAAAACGGAGTGAACGGAAGAATAATCCTTTATTTGCATAGGCAAATACAAACGGGTGAACGAAGAGTTTGAGTCCACGACCGAAATGGTGGTTATAGAGCTCAATCTGCTCATCTAAGGTGTCCGTAAAGAGAATAGACGGCTGAATGCGTCCTTTGCCTCCACAAGTGGGACATACTTCCTGCACATCAACCTCCACCACGGGGCGCACACGCTGGCGGGTGATCTGCATCAATCCGAACTTACTGAGCTGAAGCACATTATGACGGGCGCGATCGCGCTTCATCAATCGCTTCATGTGCTCAAAAAGCAGCTGACGATGTTCGGCTGAATCCATATCGATAAAATCGACAATAATAATGCCTCCAATATCTCTCAAACGGAGCTGATGATAGATTTCATCAGCCGCAAGCATATTGCATTGGAAAGCATTATCTTCCTGATCAGAGCCGAGCTTCTTGGAGCCGCTGTTGACATCAATCGAGAAGAGAGCCTCTGTGCGCTCCATAATAAGGTAGCCACCGTTCTTAAATCCAACGGTTCGGCCGAGGCCGGTCTTCATCTGGCGAGTGATGCCAAAATGGTCGAAAATAGGTTGATCGTCTTTGTATAACTTAACGATTTTCTCAGATTCGGGAGCAATCAAACCAACGTAATTCTGCACTTCCTCAAACATCTCCTGATCGTTGACGTAAATAGAGGTAAAATCCGGAGTAAACACATCACGGATCATACCGATAGTACGTCCAATCTCTTCGGTCACGAGGGAGACGGGCTTAGCTTTCTGAAGGCGAGCCACAGTCTCTTCCCATCGCTTGACGAGCAGACGGAGCTCTGAATCGAGTTCGGCAGCACGTTTACCCTCCGCTACTGTGCGAACAATCACACCAAAGCGTTCGGGCTTGATAGCCTGTACAAGTTGCTTCAATCGGCTGCGTTCAGCCTCGCTCTTGATTTTGCTCGATACCATTACTTTATCCCCAAAGGGAATCAAAACGATATTGCGTCCGGCAAGGGAGATTTCGGCAGTCAAACGTGGACCTTTCGTATTGATGGGCTCTTTAGCCACCTGTACTAATATTTCTTGCCCCACGCGGCAAACATCCTGGATAGAGCCTTGCTTGCCTACCTCCCGCTGCTGGGGAGTCTTCTGCAACAAGGGTTTTCTGTTTTTTTCTTGTACGGCAAATTGCGTAAATTTCTCCAGTGTAAGAAACTGAGAACCTAAATCCAAATAATGCAAAAAAGCTTCCTTTTCATGACCTACATCCACGAAAACGGCATTCAGCGCAGGCATCACCTTCTTCACCCTTCCGTAATAAATATTCCCTACGGCAAAGGTTGCTTCCGTGCGGCTCTCTTGCCCCCACTCCATCAGACGGTCGTCTTCTGTAAGAGCAATCGTTATCTCGCTGGATTGTACGTCTACAATCAGTTCGCTTTTCATTGTTCAATACATTAAAGAGGTTAAACAACCCCAACTGCTTCTGCGCCCAAAAGTCAGTTTTATCGGGATTGCTGAAAAAAAATGCTCGGAGGCAACTAGCACTCCTCAAGTTCAAAGAAGGGAACTCGTCCCTACTCGGGTTATTCAAACCCAATAGCAAGAAAACAAACCGCGGCAATGAAGCACTTGGTTTGTTTTCTTTACACAGTCGCCAAAAGTAAGCAATTACTTGTTGTGCTTATGACGATTCTTGCGCAGACGTTTTTTGCGCTTGTGCGTAGACATCTTGTGTCTCTTATGTTTCTTTCCGTTTGGCATAATATAAAATTATTTAAGTTTTTGAATAAAGTCTTTAGACGGCTTAAACGCGGGCACCTTATGCTCCGGTACGATAATTGACTGCTCTTTGAGGATATTGCGAGCAACTTTCTGCTTACGCGTTTTAGTAACAAACGAACCAAAACCGCGAAGGAATACATCTTCACCTCCCACTACGGTTTCTTGGATAGACGATATTGTAGCTTCCACAATTACAGAAATATCACTCTTAGCAAAGCCCGTTTTAAGAGCTACTGCACTTACCAATTCTGCTTTAGTCATAATTTATTGATTAATTAGAAAACGGCTGCAAAGTTAGTATTTTTTTTTGGATTACGCAAGAAAAAACGTACTTTTTCTGCTTTTTTATGCAAAAAATACAAAAATGCCGCAATTTTTATGTATAGAAATGTGTAATTAACTGAATTAGTGTATCTTGCTCAATTGCAGTTCCTTATGATTTCATAGGGCCAGCACCTGATTATTTCTCAGGTGTATTGTCTTTGATTTGGCGCGTCCAGTTATACAATCCGTAAATGCAGTTGGCGCACCAGAAAGCATACATAGCAGCCATACAATAATTGCCTTGAGCAATCCACATTGCAGTACCAAACACATCGATAGCCAACCATAGATACCACTGATCGCGATAGCGCATCACCATCAAAATCTGAGCTGCAATAGCGGGTACGGTAGTAAATGCATCGAGATAGGGTTGCGAATCATCTGACCAGGTTTGAAGTCCCCAACCGAGCGCAAAGCATGCTAAAATAACCGTAGCAATCATGCCAAGGAGTGCGGGAATCGTCAGTTTGCGCGTATTGATAGAGGCCGCTTCTGACTCCTGATCTACTTTATACTGCTTTTTCCAAGCATATATACCATAAAGGGTAGTAGCCAAATAAAAGAGATTGATACCTACCTGGCCATACAGTTTGGCAGAGATGGAGAGGTAAATATAGGTGGATACTTGAATAAGTCCGAATACGAAATTCGAAATCTTACCCTGTGCTCCCAATACCACACACAATATACCAGCAATACCGCTTACTACATTGATCGGCTCCTTGGGGAACAAGATAAATACCACAATCTGCAATACAATACCGGTAAGCAAAAATACATAGTCAAACCATGTATGACCAGCTACAAACTCTTGATATAGAGCTTTCTTAAGTTTTTCCATTGTTATTTCTTAAATGATTTACAAATAATTATTTCTTATTGACTTACTTATTCTTCTTTCCGCCTGCATCCTTACGCAACTCTTGCGGCTTTTGCTCGAGAACGGCTTTCTCCAGGTAATTAAACGTTTCTTCAAAATCCCAATTGGCTTTAAGCGTAAGTTTGCGGTCAAAATAATATACCGGTTCGGGCTGCCGATGCTTCAGCCAATCGCCCGTTGTCCAAACCGAATCCCCATTCACGTCTTCATATATCCTTATGTAATACGATTCGGGATTCAGATACTCAAATCGTGCCCCTTCTTCGCTGGCACGAAGCGTGCGAACAGGTTCGTCTTTCTCTGACAAGACTTGAATCATCATCTTCGGATTGAACGGCTCAATCTTCATGATGAGGGTGGCATAGTCTTCAAGCGTTTTGATGCCAAGCTTCAGCACTTGCTTATCCGAAGAAACGCCATAAATGCTCGTAAAGGCTGCCGAATCAATCTCTAATTCGTATTGTTGTCCGGCTTCCCATGCGGCTTTGATGGCAAATTGCGAACCACAAGAATCGAGTTTGACAAACTCAAAATCTACCGAATCTCTCTGCCGTTCAGCATTCGGATCGTTTCCTTCCGCAAGTGGATGCACATGCCACAAGCGTAAACTGTCAGGCTTCCATTGGTCAAGCGGCCATGCAAACGTCAACTTGAGTTGCTGATAGATATCAAATGAAGACGATGCATTGTTTTTGATTTCCAGCACCGGCTTGGGGGCTTTGGCTTTCTCTCGCTTACGAGCAGCTTCTTGCTGGGGAGTAAGTTTGGGCGCACGATAAATGGCAGCTATCGTATCCGTCTGCCAGCGGATATTATATACACTGTCAGTAAGCTGATACGTCATGGCAAACTCGATGGTATCCTGCTTGATATACGCAGAGTCTTGCAGCCAAATAGTAATCGTATCCATCCCTTTTGACATTTGTATATACGATGGGGGCATACCGCCAAAACGAGGCACCGAGTCTTGGGGAGAAGCAAAGAGCAAGCGGAAAAAATGCGGTTCTTCACGCAAGCATCTTACGAAATACATCTTTCGCTTGTTTTCTTCAAAATACTTGAGCAGGATATTCGAAGGCTCATAACGCGTAATCTTCTTCAGTTGAACCACCGTATCTGCCTGTAGCGAATCCGGAAGAAGGGAATCAGCTGGCAGCATTATTGCAGAAGAATCTACTGACGAATAACTCGAATCAGCAAGAAGCTGCTTTTCGGTTGCATCTGTTTGAGCAGAAAGCGAATCGGTTTTCGCAGAAAGCGAATCAGCAGGCAAACGAGCAGCTGCTGAGTCTTGAGGCAGACTATCGAGAGGCAGACTATCGAGAGGCAAACTATCCGTCTTCTGCTCCGGCACATCCACTACAAACGTATCGATGGCTATCGGGATAAAGAGCGAATCAGAAAACGCCAATCCTTCGCCCGGCTGATAAACATAATCTTTGGAGATATCGTTGAGTGCATAAATATGATACTTACCGGCATGCAGGTTGCGGAGCGTAAAATGGCCTTTCTCATCCGTACGCGCTATGCTTACAAACACCTTATTCAAGAAAGCCGAATCCCGCAAATCATCGTGTAATCCAATCAGCACATCTGACATCGGATTCAGGTTTTCCGCATGGACCAACACACCACTCATCTGGAGCGTATCGATCTCTGAACCGGTACTGAAAGCATACGCATACGACTCTATCGGATTACCTTCATTGAGGTCGCAAATGGATTTGCCAAAATCAATCAGATAGGTAGTAGAATCTCGGAGCGGCTCCTCAAACGTCACCACCACTTTCTTACCGAGCGCCTTCACGATAGGTGCACGCCTTTGCGGAGGCGACATAAGCACCTGATTGGCAGCATCCTTCATTTGCAGATATTCGTTGCATTGAATAACAATCGTATTACCGCTGAAGTTGACGCTTCCATTGGCGGGGGTAACGTTCAGAATTTCCGGAGGTGTGGTATCTTTAGGCCCACCTTGAGGACCAATACCCTTATTGGCGCAAGCCCTCAAGCATAGAGCGGCCAGCACCAACCATAGATATATGTAATATTTTCTAAAACTCATTTTTGTTCTGAAGGCGTAAAGATTTGATAGCCTACATCGCAATTCAAGCAACGCTGCCGAATGCAATATTCTTGATAGAGGTGGATAAACGCCTGCGAATCAGCCGCCGAACGAATACGAACGCCAAGCGTTCGCCATTGGCTGATGATATGATTTTTCTCAGCTGGTATGGTATCGAGCAGCCGGAAAGCATTCTCACGAAGCGTCTTATCCCCGTGCGCGCGCCCCCACGCATATTTATAAGGTACAGCCGTATTGATGATCAACACATCTACAGCCGACTTTCCTATCGTACCCTTTGGGGCTGCCGTTTCGGCAGCAGGAGGCACTTCTGCACCAAAGCGATAATGCGTTTGCCAATAGTCAGAAGGAACGACAGAGAAACACGCTCTAAGCTTCTTTAAATCATCCGTTTGGATAATCTCTGAAAGCAAAAGCTCGGATTGGTGAATGAGTTTGGCGAACTGCGCTATTCTAAGATGCGGGAAATTCTGCGGACGCATCCTTCCCATCTTCCACATAGAACCATTGATTGGTACAAGATTGAACTTCTTTTGAAGAAAACAATACTCTTTCCAAAGGCGCAACGAATAGTCGTCTGTTGCCGTTTCAGCCGTGAGTAAACCGCTTTGTCCGAAGAGGATAGCTTCGAGTTGAAATACCGAACTCCTGTGCTTCATCAGATAGTTGAGGGGTGTCTGCTTAGCCATCAATTCGAATGGCAGACTATTGGTATGAAAACCAAAATTATGCGCGAGCGTCACGTAGAAAGCCTCATTCCACGCATTATGCGTAAGGAGCATCAACTGATCTATTGCCGCACATTTGCGCATCATGCGGTCTTGAAGCAAGGTGTGCTTCCAATTATCGATTCGCGCATCCTCCTGCTCCCATTCGCGAGCACATAGCCATTTGCGGTTGGCTAATAGCGCATCCAAAAATTGCGGATCCTCAGGATATTTCAATTCGCATTGCGCAATCTTCTCGCCTCGGCTGTTGAAGATCTCTTTATCTGCTTCTTTTACAACATGGAGAATGACCGTATCATAAGCTGCATCTTGGTGATGCCCATGCTTCACCCAATCCGAACTCTTCACGTGAATCTCTACATTTCCAACCAATACAACACCATCCATACGAATCTGAGCAGCAGAGAAATCCGGGCCGGCATCCATATTATGATTGCCGGGATCGATTACTTCCAACTTCCGTCCATCCGTTGTCGTTTGCGGAAAATCTCGGAAGAGGCCATTGAGCCAAATCGTATGAAGCAGAAATTCGGGCATAAGGCTTATAATATTCGTAATTCATAGCCCTCCTGCCGCCAGAAATCAATCGCTTTCGGCAGCACTTCGAGCATACGTTCTGAAGATTTAAGGCTGTCGTGGAAAACCACGATAGAGCCGTTTCGTGTATATCGTTGGATTACCTCCAGCATCTTCTCTGGAGCGTAAGCCTTGTTATAGTCGTGCGTAAGTACGTCCCAAAGGACGATGGTATAGCCGGCATTGAGCAGTTCCCTCTTCTGAGAAGACTTCATGCGGCCATAAGGCGGTCTAAAAAGCGGCTTGTCCATTTGAGCACCGGCCTGTCTCAAGAGCGCATCACAATCTGAAACATCTCTCAGATAGGCTGACAAGGAGGTTTTCAAACCGGGCAAATGATGAAACGTATGGTTGCCCACCCTATGTCCATCTGCCAATATCATGCGGAGCAACTCGGGATATTTCCGTGCATTATCGCCCACGCAAAAAAACGTAGCTTTCACCTGCTTTTCGCGCAGAATGGCTAAGATTTTTGGCGTCATCTCAGGGATAGGACCATCATCAAACGTCAGATAAACAGCCCGTTGGGCAACGTTGCATCGCCACAATACATGACGATACCAACGTTGCACACGAGCAGGAAATTGATATAAGGGGCGAAATAACATCTTCGCCTGATTATGAGCGCATAGGAGCTTGAGCTTCTACGTCCCAAGCCAGTGAACTTGCGCCAAGAATAGCAGCATCCGAATCCTTGAGCGTAGATACAAGCACTTTCACTTTGTTCTTCCAAATGGGGAGAACATTCGCATTCATTGCTTCTACAATCGGGTCCATAATCCAATGGCCTGACTTGGTGAGACCACCAAAGAGGATGATGGCTTCAGGAGCAGAGAAGGCTACGAAATCCGCCAATTTCTGACCGAGCAGACGGCCGGTAAATTCGAAGATCTCCTTAGCTACTTCATCACCAGCTTCAGCTGCTTTGAAAACGTCATACGAAGTGATATGGTCGATATCCAAATTGCGGAGGAGCGTCTCTTTAGAAGAATTGGATACAATCTCCTTAGCCGAACGAGCCACACCCGTTGCCGAAGCATAAGCCTCGATGCAACCCTTCTGACCGCAACCACATTGACGTCCTTCCGGACCGTGCACAATCTTGGTATGACCAAGTTCGCCAGCGAAACCATCATGACCATAAACGACCTTTCCATCGATTACGATACCTGAACCTACACCCGTACCGAGCGTGATCTCGATGAAGTTACGCATACCGCGAGCAGCACCATAAGTCATCTCGCCCATAGCTGCTGCATTGGCATCGTTGGTAATACGGCAAGGAATGCCCATTCGCTCGCTGATTAAATTAGCAAACGGTACAAGCCCCTTCCAGGGGAGGTTGGGGGCATACTCGATGCAGCCGGTGTAATAATTGCCATTCGGCGTTCCTGCACCTACACCACGCACTTGATCCAAGCCGCCAAATTCGTCAGCAAGTTTCTTCATTTCTGCGCAAAGCACATCGCAATAATCATTGATGTCGGGATAATCGGGAGTAGGAATGGAAGCGGATTTAAGCACGTTGCCGCGTGCATCTACGATACCAAACTTTGTACCCGTACCGCCCATGTCGATACCCAAAACATAAGGTTTTTCCATGATGAGAAAATTTTGAGGATGAATAGTTTATTTTTTGTTGATTTTTGAGCCAAGAAGAGCAAACCAAAGGATATAAGCCACCATAGCTACTACGAGCCAATACGAAACCATGTATCCTGCACTATTGGCGATAGCTTCCTGAATAAGCGGCATCACGCCACCACCTACAACCATCGTCATGAAGATACCCGAAGCCGCAGCCGTATATTTGCCCAAACCCTCGGTAGCCAGGTTGAAGATATTACCCCACATTACAGACGTGCACAAACCGCAAAGCACGAGGAAGAGGCACTTAACCGGCACCTCTGCATAGAAGTTCATCGTTATGCTTTCAGGAATAAAGATGGCCAAAACGAGCAATACCAACGCCACAATAGAAACAACGGTCAACTGTGTGCGGGTAGATACCTTACCGGAAATAAACGAGCTGGTAAAACGGCCTACAAGCATAAGTAACCAATAGATAGCTGCAATCGAACCGGCAATAGCCGTTGCATTCGGTATATTGAGCGAGTTCAGATAGAAAATCATCTCACCGGGGATACCAACCTCTACACCAACGTAGAAGAAAATGGCAATCACACCGAAAATCAAGTGCTTATATCCAAGAGCACCTTTGATAAGCGCCATCGTATCGCCACCTTCCTGCTCGGGCTCTACCAGCGGAGTGAAACCGATAATCACGATAGAAGCAGCAAACACACCCATAGCGATATACAGGAGCGGAGCTACGTCAGTCATAGACGTCTGCTTGGTAACCTCGCCAATCAGCATACCTGCGAGCATCGGTGTAAGAGTACCGGCAAGCGAATTGAGCGAACCGCCAATCTGCACATACTGATTACCGCGATTACCACCACCACCAAGCAGGTTAAGCATCGGGTTCACTACCGTATTCAATACACATACAGCAAAACCGCAGATGAAGGCACCAAGCAGATAAATGAAATAGTTCAAGTTCATCAAACCACCGAAGATAGCCGTTTCTGCACCGGTTCTGGAAGAGAGGAATTGAACACAAACACCAATAAAACCAAGTGCAAGACCAACCAAAACGGTTTTCTTGTAGCCCATCTTGGAAATCATGATACCAGCCGGGATACCCATAAACAAATAGGCAGCAAAATTCATCATGTTGCCCATCATACCTGCCCAACTGTACTGGAATTTCCAGATGGTGCCAAAGGGTGCTGCCATGTTCGTAACAAACGAGATCATGGCGAAGAGGAACATCATCGCGATAATAGCGATAACGACACTTTTGTTGTTTTCGTTTTTCATAAAATTGAAGATTATTTGGATTTTGGAATTAGTTCAAGAGTTGCGCACGCAAGAAATCGAGCATACGATGATAGAGGTGGTTGTAGTTCGAACGTTTGCGCAGGAAATGGTTGTCATCGGGATAAATCTGCATTTCAAACTGCTTTCCCTCGCGCACGAGCGCCTCCATATAAAGGAATGCGTTCTGCACATGCACGTTGTCGTCCGCCAACCCATGCACAATCAGCACCCTACCCTGCAAATGTTTCGCCAATTGGGGCAATGCCGAAGCATCATACCCTTCTTCGTTCCATTCCGGACGCTGCATGAAGCGCTCGGTATAACCCGAGTCATAGAGTCGCCAATCCGTAACGGGGGCAACGGCAATACCGCATCGGAAGGGGCTGCTGCCGGCATTGTTATTAAAACTCATTTTGCCTGTCAGCTTGGGCTCCATCGAGCAAATAGACATGCTCATCAGGGTCTCAAATCCGCCATAGCTCCAGCCCCAGATAGCTATTCTGGAAGCATCCACCCACGCTTGCTGACCAAGCCAGAGAGCGGCCGCCACTTGATCTTCTGCTTCGTGAATGCCGAGTTGAGAGTAGGTAGCATTGCGGAATGCTCGGCCGCGTGCGTCTGTACCTCTACCATCCACACAAACACATACCACTCCCTCTTTGGCTGCCAGATACTCCTCCCAATCGATGCGCCAGCGGTTGAACACCTGCTGCGAGGTAGGACCACTATACTGCATCATCAATACGGGATAACGCTTGGCTTCCGAGAAATCAGCCGGACGAAGCATCCAGCCGTTGAGCGTATCACCTCGGGGCGTAACGAATGAGAAGAATTGCTTTACGGGTAATCCGGCTGTTTTCGCACGCTCCAATACCGCATTATTATTCTTCAATTCGCGCACCAATTTTCCCTCGCGCGTGTACAATGTATATTGTCCGGGATTCTCCACCGATTGGAAATAATCCACGAAATACGTCAACTTTTTTGAGAATGTAGCCTGATGCATGCCCTCCCCTTTCGATAGCGCTTTCACCGTGCCCTTCTTCACGTTGAGCTGATAGATATAGCGCGTCATGGGATTTTTGTCAGCTGCCTGATAATAGAGCATTCCAGTAGCCTCATCATAGCCATAAAGGGCGGTCACATCGAATGTCCCCTTCGTGAGCAACTGCTGCTTGCCGCCCGAAGCGGAATACTTATATACATGGCGATACCCATCTTCTTCGCTCACTACCAACACGGAATTATCCGACAGCCATTGCCATTCGTCAAACAACTCATAATTGACGAAATACTGCTTGCTTTCTTCGGCATAAAAACGATGCGAGAGCGTGGATTTGGGATTGGCGTAAAACACCTCCATCTTATTTTGATTTCGGTTCATACGCAAGATGATCATCTCGCCTTGTGGGTTATCTTTAGTGGGGTTCGTCCAGCCAATTCGAGGGATATACGAATCGGGTTGTTCGGGCAGTTGAATGGTCTTAACAGACTTGTAATAGGTATCGTACACGCATGCACTTGCCACCGCATTCTTATCACCCGCTTTCGGATAACGAAGCTGCTTCACTTCGGGATAACGCAAGCCCTTGCCTTCTTCATCCAAGTAATCAATCCAACGGAATAGCGGCACTTCGGTCTCATTTAGGCGCACAAAAGCCAACTGCTTGGAGTCGGGCGAGAAGGCATACATAGCCGTTGTACCAAACTCCTCTTCATACAGCCAATCGGCCGCACCATTGAATATCTTATCGGGCTCGCCATCGCGTGTTACGGCCACCTCCGTACCATACACCACCTTGTGGATATAAAGGTTGTTATCGCGGCAGAAAGCGATATACTCGCCATTGGGAGAGAATAGCGGGTCGCGAACGGGCATCGTATCTGACAAGGCCTTCAATTCGCCTCGCTTACGGTCGTAGAGATAATAATCGGCAGTAAACGAACGGCGAAATTGCTGATGACAGTTGTTGTACACCAACACAAAGCGATCCACAGGAGAGAGGATGAAGCCATCTATTGACTCTAACTGCTTGGTCTTGGTGCGCGCGATATCGAAGAGGGTGTCGGTTACTGCCCCCGTCTTGTAAGAGTATGCCAACACCATGCCATCTTTCAGCATCGCATAATGTTCGCCATCCGCCATCGGAGTGGATTCCTCCAAACGTTCGGGCTTGAATTTCCCGGCCGTAATATCGTCCAACAAATCGGCTTGCGCCATGACCGGCAACAAGGCCAATGCCAAATACAGAAGTCGTTTCATATTATTTTCTTGCTTTCTTGGATTGTTCTTTCACTTGCTGACGCATCATAGCCTGCTGCTCGCGTTGCATCTTCTCCAGACGCTCCATGAAGCCCGACTTCTTCTGTGGTCCTTTCTTGGCTTTCTTAGCCTGCGCCTTCTCCATTTCTGCCAACACGCGCTTGTCGTTGAGCGTCCAGCGGAAGATCATCGTTTGGAGAATGGTCATCAAGAGCGAAATGAAGTAATAATAGCTCAAGCCGGCTGCATAGTTATTGAACACAAAGAGGAACATTATCGGCATCGCATACATCATCCACTTCATCATCTTCATTTGCGGATCGTTGCCTCCGGGCTGCGTCTGCATATTGATATAGGTATAGATGATATTCGTGATGGTCATCAAGAGGGTAAAGAGCGAGATATGGTTATCAAATGCCCAACTGATGATAGGAATATACGTATCCCAACTGATGATGGCGTCATATGCCGAGAGGTCTTCTGCCCAAAGGAACGACTGTCCGCGAAGCTCGATAGCCGTGGGGAAGAACCAGAACATAGCCATCACCACCGGCATCTGGAACAGCATCGGGAGGCAGCCGGACATAGGCGAAACGCCAGCTTTGCTATACAACGCCATGGTAGCCTGCTGACGCTCCTGCATTTTTTCGGGCGGGTACTTGGCGTTGATCTCATCGAGTTGCGGTTTGAGCACACGCATCTTTGCCGAACTCTTATAGCTCTTAAACGTAAACGGCAAGATAATCAGCTTGATTACGAGCGTCATCAGGAAAATCACCCAACCGATATGCAAGCCCCATTTGGTGAAGAGGTCAAACATCGGAATCACGAGAATTCGGTTAATCCACGCTACAATCTCCCATCCCAGGGGCACAAGCGTGCGAAGTCGAAGCAGTTCGTATTTCTGCTTGCCCTTATCATACGCATTGAGCGTGTGGTAGTGGTTCGGGCCAAGATACATCTTGAAGCTCGTTGCCGTCTTTCCGGTCGGATCAAAAAGCACCGAAGTGGTAGTGTTATACTCCTTGATATAACGCGTATTCTTACCCATCAAAGTAGAACTGATATCGGTAGAAGTAAAAGCCGAATCAGCAATCATCACAGTCGAGAAGAACTGATCCTTATAGGCAATCCAGCGGATTTTGCCGCTCTCCTGCTCACGTTCATTTTTCGCTTCGCTCAGTTTCTCGATGTCGCGATTCACAAACATATACTGAAGTTGCGCATAACGCTCCTCAAACTTACGTCCGCGCTCCTGCTGCGGAATAAGCTGATGCCAGGTCATCTCCATCGAATTGACGTTGGTAGCCAACACTTGCTCCATACCATGGCATTGGATACGGAAACCGATCATGTAGTTATCAGCAGGAATCTGATATTCGAAATCCATATACGCACCCCCTTCAGCATGCAAGCGCATTTTTACAATCTGCATGCCATCTTCAGCAAACTGCACGGGTTGCGGTTCGAAATAGAGACTACGCGTATTGAGCACGCGGTCGTTCTTCGTAATCAAGGTAAAACCAAGCGCATACTCATCGCCCTCAAACAAGCGAAGCATATTCACCGAATCGCCATACGCTTTATAGTTTTTCAGTTCGGCTTTATAGAGTACACCACCCTTGGGGTCAAACGTCAGTCGGAGCAAATCACTCTCTACCACGAGCTTCTCTGGGTCGGAATTAATAGCAAAAGCAGCATCTGCAAAAGCACCATATTGCGCACGCAAATGCTCTTGAATGGCAGCCGTATCCACAACGGCTTCTGCTGCTTGCAGTTCGGCCAATTGCTTTTGCGCCTCAGCCTCTGCCTGTTTTTGCGCCTCTACAAACGCAATCGAATCGCGCACATGCTGGCGGCGAGCCAGCTCCTCCTTAGAGGGACGATTAAAATAACTGAATCCAATTAAAATTGCGGCTATCAATCCGAAGCCAATCCATGTGTTTTTATCCATTTCTGTTTTTGTTTATTTCATAATTATTGGTGCACGCACATTGCACATGCGCACATACACGCAAAATCGGCTACAAAATTACTAAAAAAAACTGACATCCCAAAATTTATCCGCTATTTTTTATGTATTTTTAACGTTTTGCACGATTTTTGTAGGCAAAATCTCCGTTATGACAAACTCATTTGCACTAATCACCGGTGCTTCATCCGGTATGGGTTACTGCTATGCCCAGCAATTAGCCGCCCGCGGCTATCAGCTTTTGATCGTGAGCAATGAGCCTGCGATCCACGAAAAAGCAGCTATATTGAGAAACGAATATTCGGTTCAGGTTGTGAGCCTTGAGCGCGACCTTTCGCTGCCTTCAGCGGCTCAGGAACTGCATCAGTATTGCATAGATAATCAGCTCGAAGTGGAGGTGCTCGTTAATAACGCGGGCGTCTATCACGACCGCGATTTTCTCCTCGATTCCGAGCGATTCAACTCGTTGATACTCAATCTGCACATGTACACTCCTGCTATGCTCTGCTATTACTTCGGGCAGGATATGGTTGCGCGCCACAAAGGGTATATCCTCAACGTATGCTCCATCACCTCTACGATTGCCGTACAACGATTGGCTACGTATAGCGCCACCAAAGCGTTCCTCTCCAATTTCAGCCGAGCCCTCCACGTGGAGCTTCGGCAGAAAGGGGTGATTGTAACGGATATCAGCCCAGGAGCAGTCGATACAGGGCTATACCATATCCACCCCATCTTCACCAAGATGGGGCGCGCACTCGGCATCATCGTTTCGCCTGAATATTTAGTAAAACGTGCGCTTAATGCCCTCTTCAGAGGCAGAGCCAAAGCTACTGTTCCTTTCGTTTGGAGCAAACTCATTCAGCTTTTCGTGGCCCTCATCCCCACTTGCTTACTCCGTCTTATTCGCCGATGCGGATATTAATCAATGGAAAGGTCAGCCCAATCGGCTGACCTTTCTCGTTTATTCGCTGACCACATGTCCAGGCAAACGCCTCAGATTGTATTGTGAAGCCATTATCTCGCCATAAGCGCCTGCACTTCGGAGTGCGATAATATCGCCTCTATGCGTAAGCGGCAACTCGAAATTCTCCACAAACACATCCGAAGATTCGCAAATCGGTCCTACCACATCGTAGCGCATGCGTTCCTTGCGGCCTTCTCGTTTGGCCGTGAGATTTTCTACCTTGTGGTAGGCATCATACAGAGCCGGACGAATCAAATCGGTCATACCCGCATCCACCATTACGAACTCCTTCTGCTCGGTATGTTTGACATACAGCACACGAGTTATCAAACTGCCGCATTGAGCAACCACAGCACGTCCTAATTCGAAATGAAGTTCCTGATCCTCACGCAGTTTAAGGAATTTACGGAAGGTGCGGAAATAGCCCTCAAAATCAGGTATACAGAAGTGGTTGGGATGGTCATAACTAACGCCCAAACCGCCACCCACATCGATATTCTTCACCACTATTCCGGCAGCTTCTATCTGCTCTACCAGTTTGTTGACCTGCATACAGAGATTGCGGTAAGGTGCAAAATCCGTAATCTGACTGCCGATATGGAAATGCAAACCTTCAAAGGCAATATGCGGCATCGTCATGCACTTCTCAATAGTGGGCATCATATCCTTCATCTGGATGCCAAACTTATTGATATTCAGTCCGGTAGTGATTTTCTTATGGGTATGTGCATCCACATTCGGATTGATACGCAAGCACACATGCGCTACCTTATTCATCTCCCCTGCAATACGCTCGATATTCTCCAATTCCTCCACGGATTCCACGTTGAGGGCAGCAATCTCATTCTCGAGTGCGAGACGAATCTCCCAATCGGCTTTCGCTACCCCCGCAAAGAGAATCTGCTCGGGCTTGGCACCAGCTTCCAGCGAAGCGCGAACCTCTCCTCCGCTCACACAATCCGTACCCAAACCGGCACCAATAATCGTTTTGAGAACGGGCTCAGTCGCACATGCTTTTACGGCATAATGCACATGCCAATTGGGCTCTTGCGCACATCGTTTGATTTCCTCTACCGTCTGCCTAAGCAAGTCCAAATCGTAATAGTAGAAAGGCGTCTCACGCCCTTTCCACTCGTCTATCGGAAACACAGTCATAATCGAAAAAAAATTACGTTAACCTCTTACATCACTTACAAAGTGCTTGATAAAACTCTGTTACGGCCACAATGCCGTTTTCAAACACCTCCAAATCCATCGATTCGTTGGGCGAATGGATAGCGTTTTGCTCCAAGCCGAAGCCCATCAGAATAGTCTTCACGCCCAGCACTTTCTCAAAAGTGGCAATAATGGGGATACTGCCGCCTCTGCGAGCAGCAAGCGGTTTCTTTCCAAAGGCTTTCTCAAAACCTACTTCGGCAGCTTTGTATGCCGGCAAATCGATGGGACATACATAGCCTTGGCCACCATGCATAGGCGTCACCTCCACCTTCACGGATTTCGGAGCAATCTGCTGCATGTATTCCACAAACGCACGACTGATTTCTTCGTGATCTTGATTGGCCACCAGTCGGCAACTCACTTTGGCAAACGCCTCACTCGGCAACACCGTCTTGCTGCCTTCGCCCGTATAGCCGCCCCAAATGCCGCAGATATCAAAACTCGGACGACAGCTATTGCGCTCAAGCGTGTTGTATCCCGCCTCGCCTTGAAGGGCATCCACACCAATAGCCTGCATATATTTCTGCTCATCAAACGGAATCTCACGAATCATCTCGCGCTCGGCTTCGGGGATGGGGAGCACCTTATCGTAGAAGCCCGGAATGGTGATGCGTCCATCGGCATCAATCACCTTATCGAGCATGCCGCAAAGCACGTTGATGGGGTTAGCCACAGCGCCTCCGAAATGGCCGGAATGCAAGTCGCGATTCGGGCCGGTCACCTTCATCTGCCAATACGCCAATCCGCGTAAACCGGTAGTGATCGAGGGGGTATCCTTACCAATCATCGAGGTGTCGCTCACGAGGATAATATCGCATTGGAGCAAGTCGCGATGCGCAATCATAAACGGCTCGAGCGAGGGGCTGCCAATCTCCTCTTCGCCCTCGAAAATGAATTTCACATTAGCCTTCATCTTGCCCTCTCTAACGAGGTATTCAAACGCTTTCACCTGAATCAGACTCTGACCTTTATCATCGTCCGCACCACGCGCATACAGGCGTCCATCGCGCACATCGGGCTCAAACGGGTTGCTTTTCCAGAGTTCGAGCGGCTCAGCCGGCATCACATCGTAATGGGCATATACGAGCACGGTGGGCGCCCCATCAGCCACATGATACTCGCCATACACCATCGGATTACCTTCGCTCGGCATCACTTCGGCATGTTGCGCACCGGCAGCCAGCAGCAACTCCCGCCAACGCTCAGCACAACGGAGCATGTCGGCTTTGTGTTCCTCCTTACAGGAGATACTCGGGATTCGAATCAACGATGCCCACTCTTCGCGAATGCGGGGCATCTCTTCTTGAATGTAATTACGGATTTCCATGATACGTTTTTATAAGAGTTTTGAATTCAATTCATCGTAATATTTGGGCGAAACGGGAATGGGTTTTACGCCTGACACATCCAGTTCGGCAATAATTACCCCTTCCTTATCTTTTCGGAGCACTTTCACGTGATTGGGATTAACGTAATACTTGCGTTGGCAACGCACGATATCATGCTTTTCCATCAGCGGTTGCAAACGCGTAAGCGAGTTGCGAAGCGAATACTCATTCAGGTTCTCGCCATCGATATAGCGAATATTGCTGTAATTTTCTTCTGCCTCAATGTAAAGAATCTTTTCGGAAGCAATCACGAGTTTGAGTCGTCCCGTATAGTCTTCAAAGCGAATCAAACTGGCTTCCGGCACGTCTTCTTTATCTTCTTTCTTGTGCGCAATGATAAGATTGATGATGGCATAGCCATAAATTAACACGGCAAACAACATCATGAAACTGTAGCCCACACTTTGAAAATAGGTGTACAGCCCCTTATACATTAATGCCATATAGAGGGCGCAAAAAAACGCGCTTACCACCACTTCTGCCAACGTCCAAAGGGCATAGTAATACCATGCCATGCGGATTTTGCAAACAGTCATCGGAATACGGCTTGCGCACAATACGCCCAACACGATAAGGCTGATGATAATGATATTAAAATGATACCATCTACCATCCACCATATACAGCCATTGCAGCATCCACTCCGAGCGATACAGCAGCAAAAACATGAAGAGAAATAGGGGCAATGCCAATATATGCAAGAGCATTGACGTCAATCCCGTCTGATAAGGCTTCATATTTTCCATATATTACAATATTTTAGTCTATTTATCTGGTGTGACGAAATGAAAAAGTGGCAGATTTTGTCACAATATAGTCATTTTAGTCACTTTTTCATATCTTTCATCAAAAATTATGCCATTTAATCACAAATGTTTGTCTCTGACAGAATTTTGCAGTAATTTTGCATCGCTTTTCCGGAAAAGCCGCAATTCTTCTGCTGTTGAGAGTTGCCAATCTGCCAAAGCGAGCGCAAGCGCATGACGCGAAAACTATAACGATTACGATGGCGATCGCATGTCAGATTTTAAGGATACAGCATGTTAAACTTTTTAAAGCAATAATCGATATGAACGCAATACAACTCACCTCCACTTCCGCTAAGCACAGCGATACGACCACCGTCAGCAAGAAAGCCGCACGTTCGGCAGCTGCTACCGACTTCGCGTTCCCGTCAGCTGACGAGGAGCACGCCAACGCGCAGACGCATTTCGGCGGCATCATCCTCACCCTTTTGTTGGGCGGACCGCTGATCAGCCTGTCGTTGGAGCGCGATTGGACATATATCCTCGGCACTTGCCTTTTTGTAGCAGGCATGCTCACCATGTACACGTGCAGCACCCTCTACCATGCCGCCACAGATATCGAAAAGAAAAAGCGCTTGCGAATCCTCGATCATTCGAGCATTTACATCATGATTGCCGGATCTTACAGCATCATCTGTACAAGCGTCTTGGGCGGCTGGATGGGTTGGAGTCTGTTTGCTTTCCTTTGGACGTGCACGATTGCCGGAATCATCGGTAAGTTCATCGCCCTCGGCAAGCATCCGAATCTCTCGTTGTTGCTCTATCTGCTGATGGGTTGGGTAGCACTTATCGTGATTGTGCCCCTCTGGCGAACCCTCTCCCACCTCGCTTTTGCGCTTGTGATTGCTGAGGGCCTCGCATACACCATCGGGGCGTATTTCTTCAAACACGATGAAGAGCACGCTCACTACCATGCCATTTGGCATATCTTCATCCTTCTCGGCTCGATTTTCCACCTCCTGGCCGTGATGCTCATCTTGGTAAACGGATAACGTCCATTCCGATTGCCTCGTACATTCGATTCCCCCCATAAAATGTGGACTTCCACATTGATTTCAGTTTATAGTATTTTTGTGAAGCGGGAGCTGTGAAGCCCTCGCTTCATTGTTTATGTTCAGCAGAGTCGTCAAGCCACCTGCCCTCACTTTTTCATCGGCATTTTTCCTCTCATCCTCCTCTCTGCCTCCACGCATCTAGCTTGCATCTAGCTTTCATCGTGCTTGCAAACAAGCTAGATACAAGCTAGATACAAGCTAGATACAAGCTAGATGAACGGACGCTGAACGGACAATGAAAGAGGGAAAAATTATGCCAATAGCATGAATTTTCTGCGTTTGGCGTGATTTTTGTAGTAGGAAGGTACATTTTAATAAAAAATATATATGGAAACACTCCCTACGAATCCCCAAATGCTGGTGTCGGCCATCAATATGCTGTTGCGCGATGGCGAGTTTGAGTCGCTCGAAGCCCTCTGCGCATATTACGACCGCGACCAAGAAGCGCTTCTACACACCCTTGCAGAGGCCGGCTTCGATTACCTGCCCGAGCAAAAACGTTTCTACTAAAAAGATGGACAAGTCCATTTTCTGAACAATACTGCTTCTTGCACGTTTGGCACGCTTTTTGCGTTTTAGCAATCAAACCAAACAGAAACGCCTATGAAACGCATGATTCTTTTCCTGAGTGCAGCTTTCGTCAGCCTCAGCATTTTTGCAAAACAAGCTCCCACTACGATCCTCGTGATGGATTCGGCCAATGCGCTTTTGCAGGATGTACGCATTACCGCAAAGGGTTGCGAGCCCTTCACCACTACCTTCGATGGACGCTATGTGATGGGGTTGCCGTTGCAAAACGACCTCCTGCTGACGCTCGTTGCGCCTCTTCGCGATACCGTGCGTTTTACCCTCACTCCTACCATGCAAGGGCAGACGGTAATCATCCGAATGGGCGAGCGCCATTATCCTGAAATAGGAGTCTTCGAAGAAGAAGAGGTTGACGAGAAAGGCCATAAACGCAGACGTAAAAGCAAAGATAGAAAAGTTGTAGGTTATGGGAAGCCCTTGATGGCCAGCATGATAGCCCCCGAAACGGCTGAGGATGCCTATATCGTGGAGGAAGAGGAAGCGGCAGATATGGCAGTTTTAGATGCAGCATCAGCAACCGAAGAAAAAGTGTTTATCCGAGGAATGGCCAATAATCTCCCCTCGGCAGGCAAACTCACCGCAGGTGAAGTCAACGATTTCGCCCAATGGGCGCTCTGGCCGAAACTGCTCGATGGCTCACACTCAAACTACCTCAAAGATTGGCAGATGGTACCTCGCAACCGTTATGTGGTGCAACTCACCAACACGCAAGGCTACCCCATCGTGGATCGGTCGGTCAGCCTTACAGATACGAAGGGCAACACCCTCTTCCAAGCCCGTACGGACAACACCGGCAAAGCAGAGCTTTGGGATGGGCTTTTTGAAACGAACAAAACGACTGCTGCTTTTGTGCAGATTGACGGTCAGCAATATCCTGCCCAACGCTTTGATACAGAAGGACTTATCCGCATTAGCATCAACGAGCCTTGTGAAGCGCCCGAAGTGGCAGACGTGTTCTTCATCTTTGATGCAACCGGCTCGATGAGCGATGAGCTTCGTTACCTTCAGGCAGAGATGCAAGACGTCATCAGCCGTTCGCAATCGGCCGTTGAGGGGCTGCATATCCGCACTGGTGCCCTCGTGTATCGCGATCACACCGATGCATACCTCACCCGCATCTCGCGTTTGAGCGACTCTATCCAAACGACTCAGCAGTTTATCTCCGCCCAATCGGCAGCAGGTGGCGGAGACTACGAAGAGGCTGTGCCTGAGGCACTTATGGCTGCCGTGAATGCCGCGGGTTGGTCGCCTTTGGCTCGTGCACGCATTGCTTTCCTCATCCTCGATGCACCCTGCCATAACGATGAGACAACGCTCAAATTGCTCCATGAGCAAGTGCTGAATGCCGCAGCAGCTGGTATTCGTGTTGTGCCAGTAGTGTGCAGCGGTCTTCGCGAAAGTGGCGAGCTGCTCATGAGAAGCCTTGCCCTCATCACCAACGGTAGCTCGTTCTTCCTCACCGATGACTCCGGCATTGGCGGCACCCACCTCAAGCCCACCACTGACTCGCTCAAAGTGGAGCACCTCAACGACATGCTCGTGCGAACCATCATCTCGTTCTCGCGCATGCCCGATTGCCAAATCGAAGAGTGGGCGGAAACGGCTACTGAACCCAATGAGACGGACGCTTTCCTGCCACAACCATTCGAGCCTGAAGACCTCGACTCCGTGCCTACTGTGCTCCCCACCCTGCCTTTGGCAGATGTGCTCTCCTTACGCCCTAACCCCTGCACAGAATACTGCCTCGTGAGCCTCCCGCTCGGATGCGAAGCGCTCTTCCTTGCCGACCTCACCGGAAAGACGATTCAAGGCTTTGGAAAAATGCCGGAAGCAACGTTTGATTATCAAATCCAAACCGATATGCTCGCAAACGGAATTTACTTTGTAAAAGCCTTCTATGGCGGGCGTTGGTACACGCAAAAACTGATTGTAAAATAGTTTTTTACCAAAAAATGTAAAAAAATACCTGCCTTTCTTGCACGATTCAATTTTTTTTCGTAATTTTGCAGTCGAAATCATGAAAGACAGGTATTTCTATGCATTACGACTCCCTCGTTTTACAGCAGATTCTTGAAGACTCCGATCAGATCATAGCTGTAATAGATGCCAATTCCCTGAGTTTGCTCTATGCCAACAAAAAGGCGAGAGATTTTTGGGAAATAACCAACACTACTCTTCCCGATAAACCTTGTTATCGGGCGCTTTTTGGCTACTCCGAACCCTGCATTTTCTGTCCGCTCAAACGTGCTAATCAAGACAACAAACTGACGCATACCTACCGCAAAGGCAATGGTATTTTTAAAGCGCGCTACAAGTCCATCATTTGGAATGGGCGGTCTGCTTATGCCGTATATGTGCAGGACATCACCGAAGTGAGCGTTTCTGAAAATATCTACAACACCGAGGTGGAGGCTATCATGAACTCCAACACGGACACCCAAGGCGTCACCCACCTCGACCTCGATGCCAATATCGTTCTTTACAGCAAGAGTACCCTCAATACGTATTCGAATACCCTTCCGAAAATTGCGGAACATTGCATTTATACTTTCACGGATTTTATTATCGAGGAGTCAGAAAAATATCAATTCCGCAACCATTTCAACCCTTCGAACCTCAGGCTGATTTTCGAAATGGGGCAACGTTCGCTCTCCCACGAATACCGCCTTCGCAAAAAAGATGGCACGATTTGTTGGTCACGTCTTACAGCCAGTTTGATTAAGAACCCCACCAATAACCACCTCGAGTGCGTGCTCTTTGCTATCGATTGCACCCGCGAGCATGAGCTCCGAAAAAGCATCGAAGAAATCAACCTCATCAATCAGGCCATCTCATCCGATTATGGCACAATCATCACGGTGAACATCGATGAAGGGCTCATGCATATTCATAAACTCAGTTCGAACTACAACGCTTCGTCAATTGACATGCCCAACGACTGCCCATTCGATGAGTTTTTCTCAGCATATATCCATAATTACGTATTACCCGAATATCAGAATGACTTGTGGGAGACCATGAATATAACCAACCTCCGCGAGCTCATTGCCGGAGGCAAACAGGTTATCAGAAAAGTTTTTAAGGTTCGCCCGAATCGTGCTGGTCAGCAGAATTTTGAGGTGCTGCTTCTGCCTGTTCTGAAAGACGACAAGAGCAATTTTGTGTTGGTCAGCAAATGTATCGACGACTTGGTGGCGCACGAAGAGCAGGAGAAGCAATGGCTTCAAGCCGCCCGAAACGAAGCCGAATTGGCTCGTCAAGAAGCCGAGGCTTCGAGAGATGAAGCCAATGCTGCTCGGCATGAAGCAGAAGCATCAAGAGACGTGGCCAATGCTGCTCGGCGTGAAGCAGAACAGGCGCGTACTGCCGCCGAAACGGCCAACAAAGCCAAGACCGATTTCCTCTTCAGCATGAGCCATGATATCCGTACGCCTATGAATGCCATCATTGGCTTCTCTGATATCATCCGCAAGCACGTCAACGACCCCGAAGCCGTTTTGCAATACCTCGACAAACTCCAGTCTGCCAACAGTTTCCTCCTCTCCCTCATCAACAACGTGCTGGAGATGGCGCGCATCGAAAGCGGTAAGGAGCGACTCGATGAGATTCCGATGAACATCCACGATTCCTGCGATGGACTACGAAGCATTTTCGAAAACCGATTCCGCGATAAATGCATCACGTTTGATCTACAAATCAACGTGCAACACGGAGATATTTGGGGTGATAGCACCAAGATTCGTGAAGTCTATCTGAATCTGCTCAGCAATGCCGAGAAATACACCCCTGTTGGTGGGCGTGTACTCATGAGTGTCAACGAGTTACCTTCAGAATCAGAAGATATCGTTATTTACAAAACCATCCTCGAAGACAATGGTATCGGCATGTCGAAGGCCTTCCTCCCCACCCTTTTCGAACCATTTACCCGCGAGAAGAACTCCACCGACAGTCGCGTGATTGGTACTGGCCTCGGTATGCCTATCGTGAAGCGACTCGTAGAGCTGATGAACGGCACCATCGAGGTGGAGAGTGAGCTCGGTGCTGGTACGCGTTTCACTATTACTGTACCGCATCGGATAGTACAAACAACCCGCAAAGAAGTGACCACCGAGCATGCTGCTGATGTGCTCGCACCCAAGTTTGCAGGCAAGCGCATACTCATGGCGGAAGACAATGAGCTCAATGCCGAGATTGCCATCGATATCCTCAGCGATTTGGGCTTCGAAGTAGAGCATGTTACGGATGGTATCGAGTGCGTGAATCGTGTGGAGAAAACGCCTGCCGACTACTTCGACCTCATTCTGATGGATATCCAGATGCCTAATATGGATGGCTATAAAGCCACACGCATCATTCGCCGTTTAGAGGACCCCAAGAAAGCCGCACTACCCATCGTAGCGATGACCGCCAATGCCTTCGACGAAGACCGCCAAAACGCCTTCGATGTCGGCATGAATGGCCACATCGCCAAGCCCTTTGAACTCGATAAGATGCTCACCACCATAGCCCACGCCCTGGGATTACTATAATCCTACTTGGTAATATTAATCATTGTTTTTTGACGTATAAACTCATTATTTCAAAAACGCAAATTTTTATATCGTTTTCGCAATCGTTTTCGTGATTTTTTATTTGGTCAATTCGATTTTTTTGTCTAATTTTGCAGCCGAAAACTTTCCCCCTTTAGCCAGGGATAGCGGCTAAGCAATAATGAGACAACTTACAGAAAATGAAATCATGCAACTCCAAGCACAGGGTTGCATGGCTGATGATTGGAAAAATATTCATGTGGCAGAAGGTTTTCTGCCCGAGACCGTAAAAAACGTCTGCTTCAGCGGGCAGATTAGCTTAGGTGTTTTTTCCCAAGCGTTCACTCTCGCGGGTGGCATTCCCCGTCCGGCCGGCATCTATCACGCTTCGCTCCACAACGTGGAGGTAGCCGACAACTGCCGCATTGCCCATATCCACGAATACATAGCCAATTACCGCATTGGTGAAGGCACGCTGATCGAGAATATCGGCTGCATGGCGGTCGAAGGCGAGTCGGCTTTTGGTAATGGCGTGAGAGTGGCTGTGCTCAACGAGACGGGCGGCCGGGAAATTACCATCTACGACACCCTCTCTTCGCATGTAGCGTATGCGCTCACTATCTACCGTCATCGTCCGGCTTTCATTGAGAAAATGAACGCCCAGATTGATGCCTACATAGCTACCAAACGCTCTGCGATGGGTGAAGTCGGCAGGGGGTGCATCATCCGAGGTTGTCAGTCGATTGTCAATGTGCGGATTGGGGATGCTGCCTTGTTGGAGGGCGTCAGAAGGCTGACTAACGGCTCGATTTGCTCCAACCAAGCAGCGCCTATCACCATCGGTATGGGCGTGATTTGCGAAGACGTGATTATCCAAAGCGGCAGCCATATTACCGATGCCGCCATGCTCACACGTTGTTTCGTAGGGCAAGCCTGCCAATTCGGACATGGTTATTCCGCCAGCGATAGCCTTTTCTTCTGCAACTGCCAAGGCGAGAATGGAGAAGCATGCGCCATTTTTGCAGGGCCTTTCACCGTTACCCACCACAAATCCACCCTCCTCATTGCGGGCATGTACTCCTTCATGAATGCTGGCTCGGGAAGCAATCAGAGCAACCACATGTACAAGCTCGGCCCTATCCATCAAGGTATCCTCGAACGAGGCTCGAAAACGGCATCTGACTCCTATATTCTTTGGCCCGCACGCGTGGGAGCGTTCTCGCTCGTGATGGGAAGGCATGTCACCAATTCTGACACCACCAACCTCCCCTTCTCCTATCTGATTGAGAAAAACAACGGCACGTTCCTTTCCCCCGGCATCAACCTCCGAAGCGTGGGCACTATCCGTGATGTACGTAAATGGCCGAAACGCGATGCACGAAAAGATCCGCATAAGTTCGACCATATCAACTATAACCTCCTCTCGCCATTCACCATTCAGAAGATGATCAAGGGCCTTTCCCTCTTGGATAACCTCCGCTATTCGAGTGGTGAACTGAGCGATATCTATTCGTATCACAGCACCAAAATCACCAATTCCTCCCTCAAGCGAGGCATCGAGCTCTACCATATTGGTATCGATAAATTCATGGGCAATTCGCTTATCTCGCGCATCGAGAAAATGTGTCCGGGTGATGGGCCTATCTCAGTAGAAGATCTCCGTTGGGCACTCGTTCCTTCTACCCCGATCGGTAAAGGACAATGGGTGGATGTAGCCGGATTGATTGCTCCCCGCTCTGAGGTGAGCGCTATGCTGCAACAGGTTGAATCCGGCGAAATATGTGATTTGGAAGCCGTTAATCAGGCTTTCGATGTAATGGCCGACAATTACTACACCTACGAATGGACGTGGGCGCATGAGCACTTATACGATATGTACCATATCCGTCCGGATAAAATCACCCCTCTGCAAGCGATTGCGCTTATCAAACGCTGGAAAACGGCTGTGGTTTCGCTCGACAATATGGTGTATAACGATGCCAAGAAAGAGTTCAATCTCGCAAGCCGTACCGGCTTTGGTGCAGATGGCGACAAGCAGCAGAAAGATCTCGACTTCGAAAACGTTCGCGGAGACTTCGAGAGCAATAGTTTTGTGCGCGAAGTGCAAGACCATATCCGCATCAAGTCAGCTCTTGGCGACCGCATCATCGCCCGCCTCATGCCCGCTACCCAAAAGCAGAAATAAAAATGCAGCATGTACATGCGGCTTGCACATGCGGCATACACATGTGACTTGCACATAAGTTGCTAAAAGCGGCCTGACGTATGTATATGAGGCATTATTAGAATAACAGCCAGATAACGGGCCGAATATCTCTCCATAATTCATCCCAATAACCTTCCCCGTGCCCTCGTAAGCAAGCCTTACGGGGGTGCTTTTTGCTCCTTTTAAACAGGGAAAATCTACTTTTCAATACCCTCCGCAAACGCGAATCATCTGCTTCATCTGTGCACGAATCTCTTTGCTTGACGGCAAACCTACTGCTGCAAGCCTACGGTCGCAAAGCGCCCAGAAAGCAGGCGAATGGTCGCATCGGTCGATATGCGTAAACTCATGCACCACCACATATTCGATACACGCTTTCGGCAGCCGCACCAAGTCGATATTAAACGACATCCTCCGATTGCCCGGCGTACAACTACCCCACTCCGTTCGCATCAGTTTGATACTGACGTTGAAATACTTGTACTTATTCGGATTGGCGAGCCTCGTAACAGGCGACATCTCCTGAGTCAGTCGCTCACTCCATTTCTCAAAAAGCGCGTTGAAAACGGGCATAAACTGCACGTAATAGCCTTGATACAAAAGCTTTTTTCGCTGCATAGGCGTGCGATCAGGATGGGCATACATTACAATCTCATCCGGCCGAAAATCCACCGACTCACGGCCTCTCTCCGGCTCCACCCTAAGCGGCAATTCCTTTCCGAAAAATAAGTGCATCTCCCCGCTCTCATATCGGATTCTTTTCTGCTGAGCCTCCCTGTTTTGCATCTTTTGCTGCGAGCGGAGTATCCACGAATAATGCGCGCTCAAAAAACGCTCAACCTCCTCTTCTGCCACACCTATTGGCACATTCAGCAGGACCTCGCCAGTAGGCCGCACAATCAACCTGAGCGAACGAATCCGCTTCACGGTAACGATTATTTCCAAGTCTCGAAATCGCATTTTCTGCCCTTTTCCTGTTTTTTGCTCTGCAAAGGTAGCAAAAATAATTTAATTGAGCAAATTATGTGAAAAAATTCCGAAATAAATTATATTTATTTGGCCAATTCAGGAAAAAGTAGTAATTTTGCATCGGATTGTGGATTTCTGCTTTTTCCACGGTTCATTTATCCGTATAAGGTACACAAAAACAGCACATTATTCACAAATTTCATCAATAATTAACTACATTATGAACAAAGTAATCAAACTGACAAAGGGTTTGGACATCCCTATGGAAGGTAAGGCCGAGCAGCAGGTTATCTCGCTGCCGCAGCCTGAAGTCTATGCGATTGTTCCTGACCACTACGCCGGCATCAAGCCTAAAATGCTTGTACGCGAAGGCGATGTCGTAAAAGCAGGTAGCGCCCTGTTCTGCGACAAGAGTCATGAGTCGATGCTGTTCGTTTCGCCGGTAAGCGGTAAGGTGATTGCGGTAGAACGCGGTGACCGCCGTAAGGTGATGGCCATCCGCATCGAAGCCGACAAGGAGATCGAGTACGAGCACTTTGCTACCGAAGTTAAGAGCGGTGAAGACGTTAAGGCCCTCCTCCTGAAGGCAGGTATGTGGAGCTACTTGAAGCAGCGTCCATACGACTGCATTGCCATGCCGGAGAAGAGCCCCAAAGCCGTTTTCATCTCTGCTTTTGATTCGGCTCCGCTTGCGCCCGACTACGATTTCGTGGTAAAAGGTCAAACCAGCGCGCTGCAAGCAGCTGTGGATGCCCTGAGCAAGATTGCTCCCGTGTATATCGGCGTGAAAGCCGGTGCGGTAGCTACCGAATGGGCATCGCTCAAGCACTGCACGCTCACCGAGTTTGCAGGCGCTCATCCCGCTGGCAACGTAAGCGTACAAATCAACCATGTTCTCCCTATTGCTAAGGGCGAAACGGTTTACACCGTCAATGCACAAGACCTCCTGATTATCGGTCGCTTCTTGACTACCGGCAAGGTGGATATGCAACGATGGGTAGCCCTCACCGGTCCGAAGGCTGCTAAGTTGGCTTATTTCAGCATTCTCCCGGGTATGCCGATTGAGGGTCTCCTCCAGGGCAACCTGCAAACCGATGAAGTTGTGCGCGTAATCGAAGGCAATGCGCTCTCCGGACATAAGGTAGAGATGAGCGAGATCATGGAACCCGCACTCAATCAAATTACGGCTATCGCTGAAGGCACTGAAGCCCGCGATTTCCTCGGATGGATCATGCCGCGTACGGACAATTTCTCGCTCAACAATGCTGTCGCTGGTAAGTGGTTGGCTAAGTTGGGTCGCAAGCATTTCCGCTTCGATGCACGTCTGCTTGGCGGCCGCCGTGCAATCATCACTTCAGGCGAATACGATAAGGTCTTCCCGATGGATATCTATCCGGAATACCTCATCAAGGCTATGATTGCAGGCAATCTCGACCGCATGGAGCAGCTGGGAGCCTACGAAGTAGCACCTGAAGATTTTGCGCTTTGCGAATACGTCTGCACCTCTAAGATGCCCCTTCAGGCTATCGTTCGTCAGGCGCTCGACAATATGAAAGCGGAACTTGAATAAAGGCTCTTACTTTCTAAGCCAATGTGATTTTGCTCAGGCTATCCTATCGCGAATAGGCAGCCTAAGCAGGTATTAAAAAACTAAAAAAGTTTATGTTCAACAAATTATACGATATCGTAGAGAAGATCCGTCCGAATTTTGAAGAGGGCGGAAAACTTCACGCGTTTTGGTCGGTGTTTGACGGCTTCGCAACGTTCTTGTTCACGCCCAACACCTCCGCCAAGCGTATTGGAGCGCAGATCCACGATGGCAACGACTCTAAGCGCACCATGATTATGGTAGTGCTTGCCCTCGTACCTGCTATGCTCTTTGGTATGTACAATGTCGGCTATCAGCATTTCCTGGCTACGGGCGAACTCGTAAAAGGTGCACTCACTTGCGCTATGTTCTGGAAAGCCTTCGCTTTCGGTTTGCTGGCGCTCCTGCCGTACATTATTGTAAGTTACCTCGTTGGTCTCGGTATTGAGTTCATTGTAGCACAATGGAAGCACGAAGAGATTGCTGAGGGTTTCCTCGTAACCGGTTTCCTGATTCCGCTTATCGTTCCTATCAACACCCCGCTCTGGATGGTAGCTATTGCTACTGCTTTTGCGGTGATTTTTGCAAAGGAAGTGTTTGGCGGTACGGGTTATAACATCTTTAACGTGGCGCTCATCACCCGCGCGTTCCTCTTCTTCGCTTATCCTACGAAGATGTCAGGTGATCAGGTGTTTGTTCGTACGGAAGGCACTTGGGGTTGGGATAATGGCAAAACGCTGGTAGATGGATTCTCCGGCGCAACGCCTCTCGGTCAGCTCGCTACGGCTCCTGAAGCTACGGCTCAGATTCATGATACCCTCGGCTCGCAAATGACGTTCCTCGACGCCATGAACGGCCTCTATCCGGGTTCGGTAGGTGAGACTTGCGTTTGGGCGATTGCTCTTGGCGCTTTGCTCCTGCTCATTACCGGTGTGGCCAGCTGGAAGACCATGCTCTCTGTGTTTGTAGGTGGTGGCGTTACGGCTGCTCTCTTCAATATCTCGGGCGCTACGGCTGTGGCTGCTACGCCTTGGTATATGCACCTCGTTCTCGGAGGTTTCGCGTTCGGTGCGGTCTTTATGGCTACCGACCCTGTGACCTCTGCTCGCACCGAGGTAGGTAAGTATATCTACGGCTTCATGATTGGTATGGTAGCTATCATCGTTCGCGCGCTCAACCCCGGTTATCCTGAAGGTATGATGCTCGCTATCCTCCTGATGAACTGCCTTGCTCCGCTCATCGACTGGTGCGTAGTACAAGTTAATATCTCTAAACGAATGAAACGCGCATGAAACTGAATACGAATGGAAACGTATATACGATAGTATATGCCTCCGTAATGGTAATCATCGTAGCGCTTCTTCTGGCAGTAGTGAGTGCTGCTCTTAAGCCGCGTCAGGATGCTAACGTGAAGCTCGACACGCAGAAGCAGATCCTCGCATCACTCAACCTCCGCGACCTCGACAATGCTGCTGCTGAGAAATTCTACGCTGAGAATATCAAAGAAGTGACTTGCGACAAATGTCAACTTTCTTGGTTTGAGGCTAACCTCAACGGCGAGAAGAAATATATCCTTCCCGTTCGTGGTGCCGGCCTCTGGGGCCCGATTTGGGGATATATCGCAGTCAACGACGACAAGCAAACCATCTTCTCCGTGTTCTTCAACCACGATAGTGAGACCCCAGGTCTGGGTGGTGAAATTAAGAACTATGCCGTTTTCCAGCAGCAGTTTGAAGGCAAACCCGTGCTCGGTACTTCCGGCAAGGGCATCCTCATCGAGAAAGCCGGAAACGGTGGTGATGTTGATTGCATCTCGGGCGCTACCATCACCTCTAAGGGTGTAGAGTCCATGCTCATCAGCGGACTGGCGCCTTACGTTGAAGCCGGATGGTTTGACCAAGTGGAACCCGCACTCAACTTGAAGGCGGTGATGAATGAAAACGAAGTGGAAAATCGCGAATGCGATGAAAAATAAATGTGATTGCTATGGCAAAGTTACTTTCTGATAAGACGCGTGAGGCCTTTATGGGTCCTCTTAACGCAAACAACCCTGTGGTTGTACAGATCTTGGGTATCTGCTCTGCTTTGGCAGTTACCGTACAGCTCAAGAATGCGCTGGTGATGGGTATTGCCGTTACGGTAATCGTTGCGCTCGCCAATGTGGTTATTTCTGCATTGCGCAATACGATCCCCGGCCGTATTCGTATTATTGTGCAGCTGGTAGTAGTAGCCGCTTTGGTTACGCTCGTTAGCGCCATCCTGAAAGCGTTCCTGTATGATGTATCGGTAGCGCTCTCGGTGTATATCGGCTTGATTATTACCAACTGTATTCTGATGGGACGCTTGGAGGCATATGCTATGTCTAACGGCCCGTGGGATTCGTTTATGGATGGTCTGGGCAACGGTCTTGGCTATACTTGGGTACTCGCTGTGATTGCTTTCGTGCGTGAGCTCCTCGGCTCTGGAAGCATCTTCGGTTTCCAGGTTATTCCTGACTGGTGCTACGAGCACGGCTATGTCAACAACGGTATGATGATGATGCCTGCTATGGCGCTCATCCTCGCCGGATGTATCATCTGGGCACATCGTGCTCTTAACGATAAGGAGGACAAGAAATAATGGAACACGCTATCAGTTTGTTTGTTCGCTCGATTTTTGCGGACAATATGATTTTCGCATTCTTCTTGGGAATGTGCTCGTATTTGGCTGTATCCAAGAACGTGAAGACCTCGTTTGGCCTCGGTATTGCCGTAACGTTTGTGTTGCTGGTAACCGTACCGGTCAACTACCTGCTTCAGAAGTTCGTTTTGGGTCCTGACTGCTTGGTGGAGGGCGTTGACTTGAGCTACCTCAGCTTTATCCTCTTCATCGCTGTGATTGCCGCTATCGTGCAACTCGTAGAGATGATCGTGGAGAAATTCAGCCCCTCGCTCTATGCCGCACTCGGTATCTTCCTGCCGCTTATTGCAGTAAACTGCGCCATCATGGGTGCGTCGCTCTTCATGCAGCAGCGTGTGGTGCTCGACCCGATGGACCCGAAGGCTATCACCTCGATTGGCGATGCTGTGATGTATGCCCTCGGTAGCGGTATCGGTTGGATCTTGGCAATCTGCGCACTCGCAGGTATTCGTGAGAAAATGGAGTATAACGATGTACCCAAGCATTTGCAGGGTCTTGGCATCACCTTCATCGTAGTAGGTTTGATGGCAATGGCGTTCATGTGCTTCTCGGGTCTTACTATTTAATTAAGGAGGACAGACAATGAACAGTACAGCTATTCTGATGGCAGTAGTGGTATTCCTCGTGATTATTCTGCTGCTTGTAGTCATCCTCTTGGTGGCTAAGCGTTTCCTCGTTGCTTCTGGCGATGTACATGTACTCGTAAATGGCGATAAGGAATATAGTGTAGCAGCCGGCGGTTCGCTCTTGAACGCTATGGCTGGAGCAGGTGTACACCTGCCTTCGGCTTGCGGCGGTAAGGGCTCCTGCGGCCAGTGCAAATGTATCGTAGAAGAAGGTGGTGGCGAAATCCTGCCTACTGAGACCGTCCATTTCTCTCGCAAACAGCAGAAAGAGGGATGGCGTCTCGGATGCCAAGTCAAGGTAAAGCAAGACCTCAAACTCAAAATCGACGAGAGCGTTCTTGGCGTCAAAGAATGGGAATGCACCGTTATCGGCAATCGCAACGTGGCTACCTTCATCAAGGAGTACAAGGTGGCACTTCCTCCTGGAGAACACATGGACTTCGAACCGGGTTCGTATGCGCAAATCCGTATCCCTGCTTTCGATTGCATCGATTATGGTAAGGACTTCGATAAGTCGCTCATTGGCGAGGTGTATATGCCTGCATGGGAGAAGTTCGGTATGTTCAACCTCAAGTGTGTGAACCCCACTGATACCATCCGTGCTTACTCGATGGCTAACTACCCCGATGAGGGCGATATCATCACCCTCAACGTGCGTATTGCAACCCCACCCTTCAAACCCAAAGAGCAGGGGCCGGGATTCATGGACGTCAATCCGGGTATCGCATCATCCTATATCTTCTCGCTCAAGCCGGGTGATAAGGTGATCATGTCAGGTCCTTATGGCGAGTTCCGTCCGCAATACGGCACCGGTAAGGAGATGATTTGGGTAGGTGGAGGTGCCGGTATGGCTCCCCTTCGTGCACAGATCATGCACATGCTTAAAGGTCACGGCATTGCTCCCGAAGATCGCGCACGCGAGATGCATTATTTCTATGGCGCACGCGCGCTCGAGGAGATTCCGTTCCTCGACGATTTCCTTGCACTAGAGAAGGAGTTCCCCAACTTCCATTTCCACTTGGCACTCGACCGTCCGGACCCCAAAGCCGACGAGGCTGGTATCAAATATACTCCGGGCTTCGTAGCGCCGGTAATGGGCGATACCTATCTGAAGCAGCATGAGGCTCCCGAAGATTGCGAGTACTACCTCTGCGGTCCTCCAATGATGGCCAAGACGGTTCTCGACTTGCTCCACTCGCTCGGTGTAGAAGACCAAGATATCCGCTTCGACAACTTCGGTGGCTAATTCCCCGATGTCTTCATCAAGCATTTTCCCTTCCGGATGTCCGCATCGAGTAATTTCCCTTTCCGATATCCGCATCGAGTAATTTCCCTTCCCGATGTCCGCATCGAGTAATTTCCCTTCCCAATGTCCGCATCGAGTAATTTTCCCAAAGAGGGTGTGCCTGCTACGGCACACTCTCTTTTATTGTATTGTTCATTGGCAGGAGATAATATCTCCGTCCTAAATTCCGCTTCCGTCCCCTTTTTCTATGCGTTTGTCCGATTTTTACTATGCCAACTAAGAAAAAAGCAGTACCTTTGCAGCCCTTTTCAGATTTTTTGAAAGTATTATTGATTCTCGTACATTCATTCTAACGTATGAAAAAGTATGTATTTATTGCATTAAGCGTGATGTTGGCGTCTTGTCAACTGAACGAATTAGGTGAGGCAGGCAAGACCGTTCGCGAGCTCAATACCGACCTCTACCATATTACCATAACCGGCGATGCGGGCTTTGAACGCTATTTGGCGCAGGGCGGTGCCTCTTCTACCAGCGAGATGGGCGACTACATCTCCGATTACCTCTCTTGCGGCCCGTGGGGGACCTTAAAATGTGCGCCGAAAATGAGCGGCTTTGCATGTAGCGCATTGGCTGCTACGAATGCCAATTACGAGGCCGCTTCCGGCAGGAACTACGACTGGGACCCCTGCAAAGCCCTGATTATCCGTTGCGTTCCGGAGAATGCGTATGCCTCCATTTCTACCGCCAACATCGATTTCTTAGGGTACGGTGAGGCTTACGATCCTATGGATGGCATCATCAATCAATATAAAGCTACGGCCGCTGTATATGTGCCGATGGACGGCATCAACGAGAAAGGGCTGGTAGTGGCTGACTTGATGGCGGGGGATGACGAATGCACCAATCAGGTGGATTCCGCAAAGCCAAATATCACCACCACCTCGGCTATTAGACTGCTGCTCAACCATGCGGCTAACGTAGAGCAGGCGCTCGAACTGCTGGAGCAGTACAACATGCATTCCGATATTGGACGCGCACACCATCTGTTTGTGAGCGATGCCAACAGACGGTCTGTATGCGTAGAATGGGTCAACAATCAGATGATTGTTACTGACTCACAAGTGCTCAACAACCACTATCTCTGCGAGGAGAAAAAGGGAATCGGAAGTGGCGAATTGAGTTTGAAGCACGAAACCATTCTGCTGAACACCTACGCCGAACACAATGGTATCCTGAGCAGTGAAGAGATGGCGGATGCCATGTTCGCAGCAGCTGCCCTTCCCACCGAGTGCGATTATGGCGGCACGCAATGGACAATCGTCTATAATCAGAAGCAAGGTTCAGCCACCTACTACTGGCGTCGCGACCGCGCCCGCTCCTATACCTTCTTTGCATCCTCTACCGTCGAGGTAATTAAGAAATAATAGCGTGCTGAGGTCCAATCCGCTCGCTGATTTGCTCTGGTATTCAGCGAGCAGGGCGTTGTCACAGTTCAGGTACTGGATGGACACCAAGGTCTTGCCGCACAATTGCTTGAACGTGAGATTGCCAGCGGAGCCGTTGAGTTTGCTGATGATTCCATTAAGAATTGCCATAATAATTGTTTTAGAAGTTAATAAATAGGGTTATTGTTTGTTCTACCCTTGCCGCAAGTATGCTGCTAATTCGCTGCAAGTTTGCTGCTTCTGCGCTTCTTCTTCGCTTCGGAGTCGTTTGCTCTCCGTTTTTTTCCGTTTTTTTCCGTTTGTTTTCCGTTGTGGAACGGAGAAAAAACGAATGTAGAACAAATGTACAACGAATGTAGAGCGAGAGTAGAACGGAGATCGAAC
>JALFZG010000071.1 GCA_022784645.1 Bacteroidales bacterium | reverse complement strand
AGGACGGAGATAATATCTCCTGCCAATGAACAATACAAGGGCCGCAAGAGCCTTGCGGGCTGTTCCAGGGAGCGGAGCGGAGAGAGGACGGAGATAATATCTCCTGCCAATGAACAATACAAGGGCCGCAAGAGCCTTGCGGGCTGTTCCAGTAGCCCGGAGGGCCGTTCCAATTGCGCCAAGGCGCGATCCAAGCGGAGCGCAGGGGGGTTAGTCGAGCATGTTTCCGGCGTTGTTGGCCATCTGGACCATGCGGTCGTACTCCTCGGGTGAGAGGTCTTGGAAATAGAAATTTCGGGGGTCAACGGGGCGGCCGTGATAGTGCACTTCGTAGTGCAAATGGGGGCCGGTAGATTTGCCGGTAGAGCCCACCAAACCGATGATATCGCCTCGCTTGACGCTGCCACTTTTCTTCAAGATCTTATGCAAATGCGCGTAGAGCGTACGATAGCCAAACCCATGATCAACCAAGATACAGTTGCCATATCCCTGTCGCCATCCGGCCTCGATGATGCGTCCGTTTCCGGTAGCATACACATCGGTACCCGTGGGTGCAGTAAAGTCCATACCTTCGTGGAAACGACGAGTGCCATACACGGGATCAATTCGCCATCCATAACCAGAGGCCATACGGGTGAGGTCCTTATTGAGAACGGGCTGAATAGCGGGTATATTCTCCATTCTGACCTCCTGATTGCGCGCATACTCGATGATCTCCTCATACGATCGCGCTTGCAGATAGAGCTCGTTTTCGATGATATCGAGCTTACGCGTGAGGTCGGCCGACAGTTTGGAATTGGTATAAAGCGCAATGGAATCGTAATAGGCAGCAGGCCTGGAAGCGCCCAAACGAACGGACATGGGTATGGGTTCGGCCTGCAAGAGCGCCCGGTAGAGGTTGTCATCTCGTTGCTGCAAATCGGAAAGCACGTTCTGCAGCCGGTCCGTTTGCTCATCCAGCAGTTTGGTTTGCGCACGAAGCGCATCATACCGCTCCATGAGTTGCTTCTCTCGGGGAGAGGGGAAGAACATCACGAAGAGGAAGAAAAACCCGATGCCTAAGAGTAATCCAATCACGAGCGGCCATGTGACGCGACGGATGATGTCGCGAGCGGTAAGTTCCACTCGCTCCATGACGAGCGTAACGGGATTGAAGTGATATTTGGATTTCATACTGATTACTAATACGTTGGCAAAATGCCGAAAAAGGGATTAACGTTTTTTTGACAGCAATTTTTGTGCCAAATCGGACCGATGAATACGATTGAGATCGCGCCTGATAGCGTCTTGTTGCTCAGGTTGATACCAGAAAAAGAACTGCCTCTGGCGGAGCTTATCGTCTTTTGAACGCGCCACAAAAACGGGTTCCATGGTCATGGGATTCAAGCCGGTGTAATACATCACGGTGGATAGCGTCATGGGTGTGGGCGTGAAGTCCTGCACCTGCTCGAGGTGGAAATTGAGTTGCTTGGTTTTGAGCGCCAACTCGGCCATGTCCTCCATGGTGCATCCGGGATGCGAGGAGATGAAATAGGGGATGATCTGCTGGTTGAGTCCCGCCTCTCGATTGATACGATGGAAGGTCTCGCAGAATCGTTCAAACAGGCTGAATGGCGGTTTTCGCATAATCTTGAGCACGTGGGGCTCGGTATGCTCCGGCGCCACTTTGAGTCGGCCAGACACGTGGTGGAGAATCACCTCGCGCGCATATTCGGGCGACATCAGATCGTATCGGATGCCGCTTCCGATAAAGGATTTCTTGATCTGAGGCAGGCTGTCCACTTGGCTGTAAATATGCATCAGAGGCGCAAAATCCTGATTGAGATTGGGGCAGATGGTGGGTTGCAAACAAGTAGGTCGCTTGCATTTTTTACAGCGCTCCATATCCTTTCCGTGCATGCCATACATATTTGCCGAAGGTCCACCCAAATCCGAGAGATAGCCCTTGAACTCGGGCAACTGAGTAAGCGCCTTGACCTCGCGCATGATCGACTCTTCCGACCGGCTGACCACCTGTTTGCCCTGATGTGCGGCAATCGTGCAGAACGCGCACCCGCCGAAGCATCCGCGATGGAGGCAGACCGAGAAACGAATCATCTCATAGGCGGGGATGGTCTTGCCCTTGTATTTAGGATGCGGCATCCGCTGATATGGGAGGTCAAAGGAATGGTCGATCTCTTCGGTCGTCATAGGGGGATACGAGGGCTCCACAACGACCACCTGCTTGCCACAAGGCTCCATCAGTCGCTCGGAGGTCCACGCATTGGATTGCTCCTCTATATGGCGATAATTCTCCGCATACGCGCGTTTGTCCTTCACGCATTTCTCAAACGGATGCAGCCGAATGCCTTCGATGGTTCGGGCTTCCTCTTCATTGGCGAGCCAAGCCGTTTGCCTACACCTTTTCAGGGACTCCCCCTCGGCCGCCCTTTTGGCCAAATCGAGCATGGGTTTCTCGCCCATTCCATAGACTAAGACGTCGGCTCGTGCATCTACCAAGACGGAGGGCAGCACCTTATCTTGCCAATAATCGTAATGGCAGAGCCGGCGCATGGACGCCTCGATGCCGCCAATCACGATAGGCACATCCGGGAAGAGGTCGCGCAAGATACGGCTATAGACCACGGTGCAATAATCGGGTCGCATGCCGGGGCGTCCGTCAGGCGTATATGCATCATCGGAGCGGCGACGACGATTGGCCGTATAATGGTTGACCATCGAATCCATCGAGCCCGCGGAGATAGCAAAGAAGAGCCGTGGCTTTCCGAGCTTACGGAAATCGCGATAGTCGCCATGCCAATCGGGTTGCGGCACAATCGCCACACGATAGCCTGCAGCCTCCAGGGTGCGCCCAATCACAGCCGCACCAAAAGAGGGATGATCCACATAGGCGTCACCCGAGAAGAGGATAATATCTACATAATCCCAACCGCGAAGCTCGATCTCTTTCTTGGTAGTAGGGAGGAAATCCGTAAGCATGTTTATTTATTCGTTTATTACAATATGCGTGACAGAGCCATCGGTGGAGGTGACGTAACACTCATAGGCGCTCACAGGGCAGATGGTGTTCAGGACCGAATTGCCGATCTTATGTCGCCAAAGAACCGTACCAGCTTTCACTTTTATTCCTCGATACCGCATGTCTTTGGCAGCCACTCCATGCAGCAATCCGTTTTTGGTACCGAAGATAATCACCCCATCCTTCTCAATCATCATCGAGGGGTTGTGGTCATAGCCATATTCGCCATCCGTTTTCCAGATAGTCAGGGGTTTTTGGGAACGTGCATCCATGGCTATGATGGTGTCCCACATGCAACGGCTGAAGATGGTGGTGCCATCGGCGGAGAGTCCGATGCTCTCTCGCACCTTGTGCTCTTTGGTTCGATAGATGGTCCTCCCTGAAGCGGCATCGATGCAGGTGAAGACGCGATCAGGTGCCACGATGAAGACGCGTCCGTGAGTCGCCACCGGCCATACAGTTGCCGGCGAGAACTTATCATTGGCGGAACCATTGGACCACCGCCAAGCACGCGTGCCATCCTTCAGATTGAGCGCATACAAGCCACAATCCCAGGCGCCGAAAATCACTTTGCCCATATACACGCAAGGACGAGTTACCACATAACCATCCACGCCCGTATAGCGCCATATCTCGCGACCGGTCTTGAGTTCGATAGCGCGGAACACATGATCCGAACCGCCAATCAGTACCGCCAAAGTGCCGGCTACCTCCGATATTACAGGGCAGCCCATCACCACATCTCCTGTGCCTACTTTCCATAGGAGCTTACCGTTGTTTTCGGATAAGCAATAGATATTGCCATCGGTAGAACCAAACACCACTCTTCCATCGTAAACCGCGGGTGCCGACTTGATTCGTGAGCCCGTTTGATACATCCAAACCGTCTGACCGGTCATGCGGTCGAGCGCATAGAAAGTGCCGTTATCATCGCCATAGAACAGGGCTGTTTTACCCAAAGCGGGCGCTTCTAAGATAGCCACCCCACTCTTCTTCTGCCAGCGTTCCTCTACCTCGGGATAGGTTTCGTTTACGGCAAAAGAGGGTCGCTCAGCCACAGCCTCGGGATAGGCTTTCGGTCCGAAAGGCAAAGCCAACCATTGTACCGCCTTTTTCCCAATCACCTTCTCGCTCCATCGGATGGAGTCGGGACTGATGGCGATAATCGTATAGCCTCCTACGGAGTCCTTCCCATGCAGGTTGGAGCGGCCCAACACGTTGGGTATCCCGTCTGCGGAATAGAGGAGGTTGCGGTGGTAATGGCCGCCTAAGATGGCTTGGATATTATACAGGCGGAGCACATCGGTCACGTCGTACCAGTTATCCACATCGCCATCCTGAAGGGGATAATGCGTTACCGGAAAAATCTTCGTATCGGGAGCCACCCGCTTGAGGCTGTCAAGTGTAGTTTTCAGCCATTCGATATCCTGAGGAGCCACGTGTCCGTCCATCATCTTCAAGAACGGACCGCTATTGAATCCAATAAAAAAGCAGTCTTGCCAAGAAAACGCAAATCGGCTGCTGCCAAACACCTTATCAAAAGCCGTACACGCCGACTCCGACCAGGTCGTTTCATGGTTGCCGGAAGTGACGAAATAGGGCATCGGCAGGCGGTCGAGCTCGTTTTTCAAAAGCTCCAAGCAACGCCTATCGCCCGCCTCTGTGAGGTCGCCTGATGCGATTACGAAAGCGATGGACGTATCGGCCGCAATCTCATCAATCGAGCGCTTCAGATCCTCGAGCGCGTGGGTGCTTTTGGGAGAGATATGAATGTCAGATAATTGTGCGAAACGGAAATTCTCCGCGCGCGCATGCGTTATTATAGGAAGGAGTAAAAGGAGGAATACTATGCGTTTCATGATCAGTCTAATATAAGTTTAAATATTTCTTTCATTTCTAACAGATGCGGATTCTCTTTGGATAGCAGTTTGAATCGCTCTTCTTCCGTATAAGCAACCTGGCCGTGGTCTTGGGCCGTAATCTGAAACTGCAGTTGGATGGTGCTGTTATGCAGGGCCGTTCGGAGATATTGCAAAATCTGCGGCTTGACAGCCGTGAGCTCTTTCTCCTGAATGATGTTCTGCAAAAAAACGGTATAGAGGGTATCCGAAATGGGTTCGATGACCATATTTGTGAGCATGGCAGTCATTCGCTTGTCGGCGGCAAATAGCCTGTACGGCATGCGATTCCAAACCTCGGTCATCTGCTCAACTGAAAAGGGCGGTCGGGCTCCTTCTCTTTCGCCGGTTCAGTCTGCTGAGCGGCAGTAGGGTTGTTGTATGGCGAAGCGGCCTTCTGAGCGGTAGTCTGTACCGTGGGCATTCCGGGAATAGTGGGGATGCCGTTGATAGTAGGCATTCCGGGGACATTAGGCATCCCGGGGATAACAGCTGCCTGTGGGGCTGCCTTGGGGGCCGCCTGTGGGGCTGCCTGGGAAGCCACTTGCGGGGCTACTTGAGGGGCTGCCTGTGGAGCTACCTGTGGGGCTGCCTGTGGGGCCACTTGTGGGGCTGCCTGTGGGGCTGCTTGCGGTCGAACTGCATTTTGCGGAGCCGCTTGTGGAGCTACTTGTGGAGCTGCTTGTGGGGCCGCCTGTGGGGCTGCTTGTGGGGCTGCTTGCATCAGCAAGGTGCAGAGTTTCACGAGCATCAGCTCTATGGTAAGCCGTTTATTGCGTGCCGTACGGTAGTTGATATCCGCCTGATTGATAATCTCCAACGCTCGGAAAATCCACATAGGCGAACATTTCTGCGCCTGTTCTGCATAATGCTTTCGGATTGCGTCAGACGTTTCCAACAGTATGGTAGTAGAAGGGTCTTTGGATACGAGCACATCGCGCAGATGACTCGCCAATCCGCTTACGAAATGGCCGCCATCGAAGCCCTTGCTCAGGATCTCGTTGAATAAGAGCAAGGCAGCATGCACATTCGTAGATAAAGCCGCATCAATCACACGGAAATAGTAGTCAGAGTCCAGCACATTGAGCACCTCAATAGCCTGCTGATAGGTGATATCGTTTCCGCAGAAGGTAACGAGTTGGTCAAAAATCGACAAGGCATCACGCATACCTCCATCGGCTTTCTGCGCCACCACATGTAGCGCCTCTTCCTCCACTCGGATACCCTCTTGCTCTGCCACGTATTGCAGATGATGTACCGTATCATTTACCGTCATTCGTGCGAAATCAAACACCTGACAACGGCTCAAGATCGTAGGCAACACCTTATGTTTCTCGGTGGTAGCGAGGATGAAAACGGCATAAGAAGGTGGTTCTTCCAAGGTCTTGAGGAGCGCGTTGAAAGCCCCTTGCGAGAGCATGTGCACCTCATCTATGATATACACCGAATACTTCCCCACCTGGGGCGGGATGCGCACTTGTTCGATAAGCGAACGGATGTCTTCCACGGAGTTGTTAGACGCAGCATCCAGCTCGTGGATATTATACGAACGTTGCTCATTAAAGGCTCTGCATGACTCGCATTCGTTGCACGCATCCAGGTCAGCGGTAGGCGTGAGGCAGTTGATTGTCTTGGCGAAGATACGCGCGCAGGTGGTCTTACCTACTCCACGTGGTCCGCAGAAGAGGTAGGCGTGAGCGAGATGATTGGAGCGGATAGCGTTTCGGAGGGTCTCCGTAAGCGCTCGTTGCCCCACCACGGTCTCAAACGAAGCGGGACGATATTTGCGGGCAGATACGATATAAGGTTGTTCCATAATTATTTCTTGAGCATGTTTTCGAGTTTCTTCACTCGTCGTGCGAGTTGCACATTCGTATCGATAAGGTCCGAAGTAGCTTTGATGGCATACATCACAGTAGCATGTGTACGGCCGAAATGATTGCCTATTTCTACGAAGGATTTCTTAGTCAATTTTTTGGCCAAATACATAGCCACTTGTCGCGCTGTAGCAACCGTTTGCTCGCGCGATTTTCCGAGCAATACGCTGGGCTGCACGCCAAACTCTGTGCACACCACCTCAACGATATTCTCTAAGAGAATATCCTGTGGCGCAATATCTACGAGCGTTTCCACAACCAATCGTGCCATCTCGATGTCGATGGGGGCGTTTTGCACCATGGAGTGAACGAGCAAGGAGGCCAAAACGCCCTCCAAATCGCGCACGTTCTCGCGCACATTCTCGGCAATATAATTGATCACCTCGTCGGGCATGTCGATGCCATCGCGGAGCATCTTATTCTGGAGGATGCTCTTTCTGAGCGAGTAGTCGGGTTTGCTCATTTCTCCCTGAAAACCCCAGCGCATACGGGTGAGCAGACGGTCTTCCACGTCTTTGATCTCCATGGGCGAGCGGTCAGACGTCATCACAATCTGCTTACGCGACTGGTGGAGGTAATTGAAGATATGGAAGAACTGCTCCTGGGTTTTCTGCATCGTGGGGCCCGCCAAAATCTGAATATCATCAATCAAGAGGACGTCAATCGTTTGATAAAACTGGATGAAATTCGAGACTTGATTCCGCTGAGCGGCATCCATATACTGCGTCTTAAACTCATTGGCAGAAAGATACAACACACGTTTTTCCGGCCAAATCTGCTTAACCTGATTGCCGATAGCGTTCATCAGATGCGTTTTCCCCACGCCCGATCCGCCATAGATGAAGAGTGGGTTGAAGGTGGCGCCAGGAGCTTGTGCAGCCGAGAGGCTGGCTACTCGCACCAGCTTATTGCACTCGCCCTGCACGAAGGTTTCAAACGTGTAGGTGGGATTGAGTCGGCTATCAATAGGCGGCAACTGCACCTGCACTTGCTGGGGCGCATAAGGGGCTTTGGCCTGATTCGAACTGAGGGCTTCGTTTTTGGTGGCTTGACGGTCAACTCCATCCGAAACCGTTCCAATCGTAGTGCCGGATTGGCTGTCGATCAAGATACGGTAGCGCACGCGCGTGCCCGCACCGAACACGCGGAAGATCGCGCGCGAGTACGCGTCGATATAATTATCTTCTATGTAGTCAGCAACCATCTGACTGCGCAGCATCAACACCAGCGTAGTGCCGTCAAACGACAACGGCTTAATCGGCTTAAACCAAGTGGCAAAAGCCGACTCTGTAAGCTCCTTCTTGAGCAGCATCAGACAGTCTTCCCAAAGTGTGTTTACGTCTTGCATGGATTATTTGTCTTTTTTTCCGAAGAGAGAGAAATGAACATAGCGCTTGGGGTGAGCCTTCAAATCCGTAAGGAGGCTGTCAGCCGAAGTCACTGTGTTGGTGAGATTAATGTAGAGGTCACGATCGTTGAGGAGCATACCTATCGTACCCTCGGTGGAGTTGACGGTTTGCATGAATTGGTTTACGCCATTTACCGTAGTATCGAGCTTGAGGATAGTAGCCTTCAAATCCGCTTCCCGGATATCCGAAGTAATCTGATGCACATCCGTCATAACCAAACGAATCGAATCCATGAGCATCGGCACTTCGCAAGCCATCATATTATCGAACTTAGCCGTGATTCCCCGGGCATTCGCAAGCGTACCATTGGCGTTGTCCATGAGTTTCTTGAGTTGCTCATCGGTGAGGTTGTTTTTCAAAACCGCTATAATAGAGTCGAGGTTTCCCAACATGGGGTCGAGTCGGGTCATTACGGCCGAGGACAGCCCTTCAATCATGCCCAATTCCACCTCAGAGGGGATGGTATCGCCCCGCTCATACGCTTTCTCAAACGCCCCGGTCGGGATACGGAGCGCCAACGCTTCGCCTCCCAACAAGCCGTCTGGCACCAAGGCGACTATGGTTCCCTCCGGCAAATCAATATCCGTGTTGGTAGAGAAATGCACCACGAAGGCTTCCTCGCGCGAGAAATCGTATTCGATTTTTTCCACAATACCTACTTTATAGCCTTTTACGTAAACCGGTCCTTGCTCTACAAGGCCGTTCATCGTATGGAAAGTAGCCACATACGAATTCGATTTATGGAAGATATTTATTCCTTTCAGATAATTAAATCCAAAATAGAAAAGTGCCAAAGCCGTCATGGCCAAGATGGCAACACGTATTTCTTTAAAATGTTTCATAATGCATGCTTTTTATGGGAAGCCGCAGCACATGGGGTTGCCGCTATCGATAGCTTCTGAAGGATTATTTCATTTGTAATGCTTCTTTTACGGGAATCTGCTTGTTGCCTAAGAATGCAACGATAAAGCAGTCTTTAAACTTCGTTTTCAACTCTTGCTGAATATCCAGAATCGTCTGATAATCAGCATCTTCACCATAGGTGTATTTATAGAATTTACCATCTTTTGTACATTGGCAATTCTTCAACCCTCGGAAGGTTGGGTCGCCCGCCGGAACGGGTTTGAGCGTAGAGAAAATCTGCACTTTATAAACCGGTTTAGCTGCTTTGGCCTCTGTGGGTTTAGCTGCTTCTTCGGGCTTCGTGGCTTTGGCCTCTGCGGGTTTAGCTGCTTCTTCGGGCTTATTTGCTTTGGCTTCTGCGGGTTTAGCTGCTTTGGCTTCTACGGGTTTGCTTTCCGCTTGGGAGGCTTTTACGATACCATGCTTGCGGTCGTATGCTGACTTATATTGCTCAAAGGCTTGGTAGATGGAATTTGTGATATCCTCCTTGCCCTTGTCAGATGCCAAGTATTTTTCCTCGTTGATATTGGAGATAAAGCCCATCTCAATCAACACACTCGGACAAGCCGACTTATGCAGCACCCAAAAGCCAGCCTGCCGCACGCCGCGGTCCGAACGGCCGATATCCGTAAACTGATGCTGCACGAGGGTGGCAAAGTTCAGACTCTGGTCGATATACTGATCCTGCATCAGTTCAAACATGATATAGGAATCTACCGAATTGGGGTCGAATCCTTCGTAGGTGGTCTGATAATCGTCTTCGAGCAACATTACCGCATTCTCGCGCATAGCTACATCCAAGTTGGATTGCATCTTATCCACACCCAGCACAAAGGTTTCCGTACCGGTCACATTCCGGTTTTCGGCCGCGTTGGTATGGATGCAGATAAAGAGATCGGCGTTGTTTTTATTCACGATATCCGCACGTTGCTGGAGGGTGAGGAAGACGTCGTTCTTGCGCGTCATGACCACTTTAACGTCAGGATGATGCAGTTTGATCTGCTGCTCCAGCCGTTGGCTGACCTCCAGATTCAGTTTCTTTTCTTGCGTGAGTTTCCCCATCGCACCGGGGTCATGACCGCCGTGACCAGCGTCAATCACCACCGTAAAAGCCTTTTTCTGAGCTGCTTTTTGAGCCGTTTTACTACCCTGCTGAGCCGATAATGGGAGCACAAAAAGGCAGCAAATCAATATGTTGATGAGTCGTTTTTCCATATATAGCCTATTACGCCACGTAAATAAATCGCTGCAAAATTAGTAAAAAAAATGCACATGAGCAAATCTTTTTGCATTTTTCGTACCAATTATTTGGTAAACTCAAAAAAAAGTAGTAATTTTGCACCAAATTGCCAATTTTGGGCAAGTAGGCAGAAATCGTAATGACAGAACTTAACAACATATCAGACCAGGAAATGATCCAAAAGGAGTTTGAAGCACTCCTGGAGGACTACAAGCAATCTCCCCACCGGCAGAAGATCGGTATTATCACTTCTGCTTTTGAGTTTGCCAATCAGGCGCATCAGGGTATTCGCAGGCGTAGTGGCGAGCCGTATATCATGCACCCGCTGGCCGTGGCGCGGATTGTAGTGAAAGAAATCGGCTTGGGCAGCACATCTATCTGCGCCGCTTTGCTGCACGATGTGGTAGAAGATACGGATTATACGGTAGAGGATATCGAGAGTCGTTTCGGCCCTAAGATTGCTTCTATCGTGGATGGACTGACGAAGATTTCGGGTGGCGTGTTTGGTCAGCAAGCTTCGCTTCAGGCCGAGAATTTCCGCAAGCTCCTGCTGACGATGTCAGAAGACGTGAGGGTAGTGCTCATCAAGATAGCAGACCGACTTCATAATATGCGTACGCTCCAGGCGCAACCCCTTGAGAAGCAATATAAGATTGCGGGCGAGACGCAATATATTTACGCCCCACTCGCGCATCGACTCGGTCTTTTCCCCATTAAAAGCGAGCTGGAGAACCTCAGTTTCAAATACGAGCATCCTGACACGTATGCCGAACTTGAAAAGAAACTGGAGAAAGTGAAGGGAGCGCAGATGGAGATGTTTGAGCAGTTTGCGCAACCTATTCGCAATAAGCTCACCATGATGGGGTACGACTTTGAGCTCCACGGTCGCATCAAGAGCATCTATTCCATTTGGAAGAAAATGACGGCTAAGCAAGTGCCGTTTGAAGAGGTATATGACCTGCTGGCAGTTCGCATCATTTTCACTCCGAAATTAGACATGTCTGAAAAGGACCAATGCTGGATGATCTACTCGGCCCTCACGGAGATGTATAAGCCTCATCCTGAGCGCATCAGAGACTGGATCTCCACGCCCAAAGCCAATGGTTATGAGGCCCTTCACGTGACCGTTATGGGGCCGGAAGGACTCTGGATAGAGGTGCAAATCCGTACACGACGAATGCACGAGATTGCTGAGAAAGGTTTGGCCGCACATTGGAAATACAAAACGGGCTTCAACGAGGAAGAAACCGAGCTCGACAAATGGATTCGTACAATCCGCGAGATGCTCCAGAATCCTTCACCCAATGCGGTAGATTTCATGGACACGTTCAAACTCAATCTGTTTGCCGAAGAAGTGTTTGTCTTTACGCCCAAAGGCGATATCCGTACGTTACCCCAAGGCGCAACTGTGATTGATTTTGCCTACCTTCTTCACTCCGAACTGGGGGACCATTGTATTGGCGCAAAAGTCAACCATAAATTGCAGCCGCTCAGTTATCAACTCCGAGGTGGAGACCAGGTGGAAATTCTTACTTCACACACCTCCCACCCTGCCATGCAATGGCTCGATTGGACGGAAACGGCACGAGCCAAAGAGCGTATCAAGAAGTATTTGCGCAAGCAAGGTGTGTTATCCGAGCAGGCACTCCAAGCCAGCGAGCAAGTTATGGATGAGCAGGCGGAGGAGAAGACCAAGAAAATCAAGAGCGTTGTGCTTACCGATGATAATATCAACGTGCTCTACAAGTTGGAGCCTTGCTGTCATCCGATTCCCGGCGACGAAGTGCTTGGTTACCGCGACTTGAAAGGACAAATACAAATCCACAGAGTGGAGTGTCCGATAGCTGCACGCCATAAATCCCAACACGGAAAGAACCTTCTTTCTGCCACCTGGGACATCACTGGAGCCAACACCTACAAGCAAACCATCCGAATCGAAGGTATCGACAAAGTGGGGTTGCTCATTCAGGTGCTCTATACCATTTCCGAAAATTATCACGTAAATATGACGGATATGCAGTTTTCTGCTAAAGACGGGGTGGTTACAGGCACCATCACCCTCAATGTTCACAGCCTTGCTGAAGTCAACAAAATCTTCCGAGGGCTGTATAATATTAAGGAAATCAAGGCGCTCACACGCGTTTAACCTCGCATGTTTGCGTAGCAAAACCGACATTTCCGACACATACTCCATTCGGAACTTGAGGCACTTTCTGGGGTGAATCTCTGTTACGAAAACATAAATATTTATCAGAAAAAAATAAAACAATCAGTATTTATATTATGCGTAATTTTATTTTGAGCGTAATGCTCCTTATTGCTGGTGTGGTATGCGCACAGCAACCGGTAATCACCTTTACCAAGACAACTCATGATTTCGGTCGTATCAACGAAGCGGACGGCCGCGTAACTACCATTTTCGAGTTTAAAAACGAAGGCATGGAGCCGCTCGTTCTCTCCAACGTACGTGCCTCCTGCGGATGCACCACGCCGAAGTGGACGAAAACGCCGGTAGAGCCTGGGCAGACGGGTTCCATCTCGGTAACGTACAACCCCAACGGACGTCCCGGAAAATTCCAGAAGACCATTACCGTTACGTCTAACGCAGAGCAACCTACCGTAAAGCTCTACATCAAGGGCGAAGTGATACCTAAGGCAGCCAAGCAGGTAAATAAATACCCCGTGAAGATGGGCGACCTCTCTCTTAATGCCAACACCATCAATTACGGCACCATTTTCAAAGGCAACAACCAGACGAAAGCCATTTCTTACACGAACACGACTGACCAGGACCTTACCGTAGAAGTGCTTACAGCAGACGGCGATCCCATTATTGCTCAGGCTTCGCTCACGCCTGTAAAGAAAGGGCAGGAAGGCGAGATTCATATCAATCTGGATGCAGCCAAAGGCAAGCATTACGGACCGCAGAAATTCTTTGCTTACGTGGTGGTAAACGGCAAGAAGCAGCTTACTGATGAGTACAAGATTACCATCTCTGTCAACGTAGAAGAAGATTTCTCCAAGCTTACTCCGCAAGAGAAGCAGAATGCACCTATCGTAGAGGTTCAGAAGAAATTTGACCTTGGCGAAATTCAGGCAGGCAAGAAGACGAAGAAGACCTTCACCTTCCGCAACGCAGGTATCAACCCGCTTTACGTTCGTGCCCTCATCCATCAGTCAGAAAACCTGTTCCACGCAACGGTAAACAAGACCACCATCAAATCGGGCAAGCAGGCTACTATTGCTATCGAGATCAACGGCATGGACGGCAAAGAGATGCTCAAGCCTGGTGAGTATAATCGCATGATTACGCTCATGACCAACGACCCCGTTAACCCAAAAATTCAGATTGTCATCCATTGGACTGTTAAGTAATGATACATCCGGAAAACGACGAACAATACACTGGTCTCACCGTGAATGCAGGTGTGGAGCAGTTACCCAGCATCAACCCCTATTTTCGTCCGAAGAAACGTGCTCCTCGCATGGAGCCGCAAGCCTATGTGGATGGAATTCTGAAGGGTGATCGAACCATTCTCGCGCAAGCTGTGACCCTGGTGGAGAGCAATCTCCCACAGGATCAAGCTATCGCGCAGAAGGTTATCGAAGCGTGTCTGCCCTACTCTGGAAATGCCATCCGAGTAGGAATAACGGGTGTGCCCGGAGCCGGCAAATCCACCTTCATCGAGGCGCTTGGGGTGATGCTCTGCAAGCAAAAGAAGAAGCTTGCTGTGCTCGCTATTGACCCCTCTTCTGAGCGGTCGCGCGGCTCTATCCTCGGCGATAAAACGCGTATGCAGGAGCTCTCTACCATTGATAATGCGTTTATCCGACCGAGCCCTTCTGCTGGTTCACTTGGTGGTGTAGCCCGCAAGACGCGCGAGTCGATCGTGCTATGCGAAGCTGCAGGCTTTGACACCATCATCGTAGAGACCGTAGGTGTAGGACAATCGGAAACAGCCGCACACTCGATGGTGGATTTCTTCCTCCTCTTGCAAGTAACCGGCACAGGCGACGAGCTGCAAGGCATCAAACGAGGCATCATGGAGATGGCCGATGGAATCGCTATCAACAAATGTGACGGGTCGAACGTTGACAAAGCGCGCGTAGCACGTACGCAATTTAAGAATGCGTTGGCCCTCTTCCCTACCCCTGAATCGGGTTGGCATCCATATGCTGAGACGTGTTCAGCTGTTGAAGGAACGGGTATTGCTGAGGTATGGAAGATGGTAGAAGACTATATCACGTTTACCAAACGCAACGGATTCTTCAAAATCAACCGCACACGTCAAGCCAAGTATTGGATGTACGAGACCATCAATCAAGCGCTTCTCGACTCGTTTTACCACAACCCCGTGATTGAGCAGCAACTTGAAGAGACCGAACGAAAAGTGCTTCAAAACAAAGTATCGTCGTTTATTGCAGCCCATCAGTTGCTTGACCAATACAACAATCTCAATAAGGAATAATCCTCAGAATGGCAACAACAACCAATCCCCGATCCCGCAAAAAATCCGAAACGGCAGCACCCGTGGTTATTGCCCCCAACGATGTGGGCAAATTACCTCCGCAATCCATCGAACTGGAAGAAGCGGTAATCGGAGCCGTAATGATTCAGAAAGATGCCTTCGGAACGGTATCTGACTTGCTTCGTCCGGAATCGTTTAATACGACCAAACATAATCTCATTTGGCAGGCTATTCAGTCGCTCGCAGCAGCAGACCAACCTATCGATGCGCTCACGGTTGTGGAGCAACTAAAGAAGATGGGAGCGCTCGAAGATGCAGGCGGACAAATCTATATTGCCAACCTTACGCGCAAAGTGGCATCTACAGCCCACCTCTACCGTCATGCGCAGATTCTGGCGCAGAAAGCTACGGCACGCGACCTTATTGCCTTTGCTGCAGATATTGAAGAACGAGCCTACGACGATACGCAAGACGTAGATGAGTTGCTCCAGCTAGCAGAAGCCGGCGTGTTTGAAATATCGCAACGGCAGCAGAAAAAAGACGTCACGCAAATCGACCCCGTGATTATCGATGCCATCAACGTGATGCGCGAAGCCTCTAATAACGAGGGCAATATTTCTGGTGTGCCCACCGGTTATACGGAGCTCGACAAGGTGACCTCCGGTTGGCAACGCTCGGACTTGATCATCATCGCAGCTCGTCCGGCTATGGGTAAGACCGCCTTCGTGCTCTCAATGGCGAAGCAGATTGCCGTAGATAACCACCGGCCGATAGCGATGTTCTCTTTGGAAATGTCTAATCGTCAGCTCGTCAATCGTTTGATTATGAACGTCTGCGAGATTGAGGGTAGCAAAATCCGAAACGGCAGTCTGACGCCATCAGAATGGCAGAAATTGGATACGAATATTACCCAACTGATGGGAGCGCCTATCTACGTAGATGACACCCCCGGCCTTTCGGTTTTTGAACTCCGCTCGAAAGCCCGTAAACTCAAGCGCGAACATAATATTTCTTGCATCATCATCGACTATCTCCAGCTCATGACCGCAGCCGGCATGAATCCCGGTTCACGCGAACAGGAAGTTTCCATCATCTCGCGTTCGCTCAAAGGTCTGGCTAAAGAGCTGGATATCCCCATTATTGCGCTCTCGCAGCTCAATCGTCAGGTGGAATCGCGTGGTACGGGTGCTGAAGGAAAACGGCCGCAGTTGTCAGACCTCCGTGAATCGGGCGCCATCGAGCAGGATGCGGATATGGTATGCTTCATCCACCGACCAGAGTATTACTATCGCTCAGGCGATAAGTCGGAGGGATATGATTCGTCCATGATAGGCGTTGCTGAAATCATTATTGCCAAGCATCGTAATGGTGCTACGAAAACCATCAAGTTGAAATACCGCTCCGAATTCACCAGATTCGAGAATCTCGATACGCCGGAAGTGAAAGAGAATTTCTCTACTGAAGAAATTATGAACTCGGCGAATTTCGTCGATCGTGGTTCGCGACTCAATAGCATGTCTCCAGACAGCGTGTCGTTTGTAAACGATGGTTCAGTACCATACGATCCCAATACGAACCAAGCGCCATTTTGATTTGCAGCCTATCAATTCCGCCATTGGGGTCACGCTAAACATTTCCGCCATTTTGAATAGCGGCATATCAATCCGCCATTTTGATTTGCAGCAAATACTAACGAAAACAAAACAAACAATATATGAAACGAACAATTATCATCGACGCGCTTAAGCGCACAGACTTTGGCGAGAAAATCTGCGTCAAGGGATGGGTGCGCAGTCGTCGTGGAAACAAGAATGTTTCCTTCATTGCACTTAACGATGGCAGCACCATCAAAAATATCCAAATCGTAGTCGATCTTGAGAAGTTCTCAGAAGAGCAACTCAAGCCCATCACCACCGGCAGTTGTATTTGCTGCGAAGGTACGCTCGTAGAGTCTATGGGTAAGGGGCAAACGTCTGAGATTCAAGCAGATAGCATCGAGGTATATGGCACAGCTGATCCGGAGCAATACCCGCTTCAGAAGAAAGGTCTCTCCATGGAATACCTCCGCACAATAGCTCATTTGCGTCCGCGTACCAATACCTTTGGTGCCGTCTTCCGCATCCGCCATAACATGGCAATGGCTATTCATACGTATTTCCACGAGCATGGCTATTTCTATTTCCACACGCCGCTCATCACGGCTTCAGACTGCGAAGGCGCCGGACAGATGTTTCAAGTGACGACCAAGAACCTCTACAACCTCAAGAAAGACGACGAGGGCAAGATTGACTACTCCGATGACTTCTTCGGCAAGCAGGCCAGCCTTACGGTTTCCGGTCAGCTCGAAGGCGAACTTGGTGCAATGGCACTCGGCCGTATCTATACGTTCGGTCCTACTTTCCGCGCAGAAAACTCCAACACGCCTCGCCACTTGGCTGAGTTCTGGATGATCGAGCCGGAGGTTGCGTTTATGGACAAAGAAGAGCTTATGGATTTGGAGGAAGATTTCATCAAGTATTGCGTTCGTTGGGCACTTGACCATTGTATGGACGACCTCGAGTTCCTCAATCAATTTGTTGATAAAGGCCTGATTGAGCGCTTGAAGAGTGTAGTGGATACCGAGTTTGTTCGTTTGCCTTACACCGAGGGCATCACGATCCTGCAAGAGGCAATCAAGAACGGCAAGAAGTTTGAATTCCCCTGCCAATGGGGCGATGACCTCAGCTCGGAGCACGAGCGTTTCCTCGTAGAGGAACACTTCAAGAAACCAGTCATCATGACCGACTATCCGCGTGAGATAAAGGCTTTCTATATGAAGATCAACGAGGATAAAAAGACCGTACAAGGCACCGACGTGCTCTTCCCGCAGATTGGCGAGATCATCGGCGGTTCCGTTCGCGAAGAGTCATACGACAAACTGATGAACGAGATCAACCTCCGCCAGATTCCGATGAAGGACATGTGGTGGTATCTCGATACTCGTCGCTTCGGTTCGGCTCCCCACGCAGGCTTCGGCCTTGGTTTTGAGCGCTTAATGCTCTTCGTTACGGGCATGCAAAACATCCGCGACGTCATTCCCTTCCCCCGTACGCCCAAAACGGCAGAATTCTAATCAGCAAACATGCTTTCCTGTTGCGCAAACCAATGCGCAGCAGGATCATGCTAAGCGGCTTATTCGCATATCACCTTAGGAAACAATCGGTAGCATGCACCTCTCGCTACACTTCCATGGAAACCATTACGAGCTGCACATGCAGTTCCCTATTATAAGCTTATGCACAAATTCTTATTTACTCTTTTCGCCTTGCTGATATCGCTCAGCATCGCAGCACAGACATCTCTCCGCGGTCAAATCGTAGCTGAGTCGGATAAAGCGCCCATCATGGGAGCTAAGGTCACGCTCGCGGGGCAGAACATTTCTACCAGCACCAATACCAATGGTGAGTTTACCCTACTCTATCTCGAACCGATGGACGAAGAACTCATCATAGAAGCTGAAGGGTTCATATCGGATATCGTACTTGTTCTTATTGAAGAAGGAAAAACCACGGATCTCGGAATACTCACCCTAAAGCAAGATATCCAGCGAGAGATCAAAGACGAACTCGTGATGGCGCTCTCAGAATCCGAACTCAATGATGACGAGGGCAAATCGCAGTCTATGGCCAGCGGTTCATCAGCTAGTCAGGATGTGTTTAACAACGCATCATCCTATGGTTGGTCGTCGGCTCGCTATCGTGGTAGAGGTTATAATCAAACGGTTGAACAAACGTATATCAATGGTATCTCTTTCAATTCGGCAGAGCGAGGCACGTTCAGCTACGGCTCGCTTGGCGGCTTGAACGATGCCAGCCGAAATAAAGAAGTGGTCAACGCCCTGGAAGCCACCAATTTCACGTTTGGAAGCCTTGGCCAATCCACCAATATCCAAATGGATGCAACCCGCTATGCAGAAGGTTGGAAGGTAGGTGTGGCGGGCGCAAACAGAAACTACAAAGCGCGCCTTACGGCTACCTATGCATCTGGTTTGCTCGAAAACGGATGGGCCTTCGTTGGTCAACTTGCCTACCGCTATAGTCCTGCTATCGGTAAGAATATCATCGGAGCTGGCTCTGACTACAACTCCTTCGGCTATTTCTTCTCCGCAGAAAAGCGCTGGGGCAACACCCATAAACTATCTATTCTCACCTTTGGTTCGCCTACCGAGCGTGGACAGAGTGCGGCTGTAACGCAAGAAGCCGTCAACCTCATCGGTTCAATCAATTACAACCCCTATTGGGGTTTCCAAAACGGCAAAGTGCGCAACTCACGTATTGTTAAGTCCTACGACCCCACCATCATCGCTTCATACGAGTATAAGATTACCGACAACCAGCGCCTAAAAGTCGGCCTTGGTTTGCACCATTCGTTCTACTCCAACTCTGCACTCACTTTCTTCAACGCGCCCGATCCGCGACCGGATTATTACCGCAACATGCCATCCTTCCTTTGGGATGGTCAGCTGAAAGCAGATGCCAATGGCGAGATAGGTTTCATTACGGAAGACCTGAATGGCAAGCCCGTAGGTGTAGGCGGCCAATACGGCGGTCAGTATTATGGTGGTACGATTGATGAGCAACAGTTTAAGAAACTTACCGACCTTTGGACGAGTGGTGATCCCAAAACCACGCAAATCGATTTCGATGCACTCTATTCGGCCAACTACGCTAACAACGCCATCAATCCAGAGGGCTCGGCTCGCTATATGATCGAGCGCCGACACAACGACATTGCTGAAGCAGCAGCCTCTGCGCTCTATACCAATACGGAAACGAATAACCTGCGCATCATAGCCGGTCTCGAACTCAAGGAATCAACGGGCATCCATTATAAGACGGTAGATGACCTGCTCGGTGGCAACCAATGGATTGACATCGATCCATTCGCAGACCGCGATATCAAAGAGTTGGCTACCAACCTCGGCATGACGCAGCAGGATATTGAAAACGTGCGCCAAAACGACCTCGCCAACCGTAATGCAACCGTAAAAACGAATGATAAATTCGGATATGACTACTCCATCAATATGTTCAACGCCAAGCTATGGGCGCAGAACGAATGGACATGGAACGAAGTCGATTTGTATTATGGCTTACAGGTAGCCTTGTCGCAGTTTGAGCGCACTACCCGCATGCTCAACGGCCGAGCATGGTATCTCTCAACCATCAACCCCTCTCACGCGTATTACTACTTAGGTACGCAATATAAGCAGATTCAGAATGGCGAGTATGCCAAATCGTATAAAGGCTATTCTCATTTCTTCGTTGACCCCTCTTTTAAATTGGGCGCAACCTATAAGATTGATGGGCATAACAAACTGAAGGTCAATGCTTTAATGCAAACGGCAGCTCCGCTCGCACGAGATGCGTATGTAGCTCCGCGTGTACATGATCGCGCTACGGATAATATCTATCGTCATGACCGTGCAAAGAACCTATTAGACTTTTATGCCGCTTCGGAGAAACGCATATCGTATGACCTCACCTATGAGTTCAACTACCCCATCATTCGAGGCCGCATTACCGCATTCCAAACGCATTTCTGGGATGGCTCTGAGCTCAACGGTTATTACGATGATGAAGCCCGCACCTTCGTAAATCAGGCTATCACGAATATCGATAAGGTACATCGCGGTATCGAAGCAGCCGCAGCTATCAAACTCGGCTCGATGTTTACGCTTACGCCTTTCGTAGCCGTTGGCGACTACCACTACACCTCCAATGCCCTTGCCGTCACCTCGGCAGAAAACGGCATGGCGCTCACCAAGACTGCACAAGGCTCGGTGTTTGAACTCACGGACTCCGTGATGATTCGAGGCTTGAAGGTGGCTTCCGGACCGCAAGTAAATGCCTCCATCAAGCTCAATTTCTTCCATTCGAAAATGTGGTTTGCGGATATTACCCTATCGTATTTTGACCGCAACTACCTCGACTACGCGCCAGCCCGCCGCATGATGGGTCTCTACACCGGCGTGAGAGCCGATGGAACTGCCGTAAACGGATGGTATGGTGATTCCTACTGCAATGCCATTCAGAAAGATGATGAGGGCAATGTGGTTACGGATAAATACGGCACCCCGCTCCTCAAAGGCGATTATGCAATCCTCGACCGCCAAGAATCGCTCTCTGACCGAAAGATCTGGAATCGATTCATGATCGACGCATCGGTAGGCAAACTCATCTACCTGCCCAATCGCCAATCGCTCTCTATCAACCTCAGCGTTACTAACCTCGCTAACAACACCCACTTCAAGACGGGCGGTTACCAGCAGGCTCGTCTCCCGCGCCAGACAAGGCAGGGTGTTGCTGACACGGAGAACTCGGTCATCTCGCCCAACGTATGGAAATTCCCCGCTAAGTATTACTATGCTTGGGGCGCTAACTTCTTCTTAAACGTAACGTATAAATTCTAAAAACGGACAATAATGAAAACGCTTCTTTATCTCTTCGCCATAGCAGCCGCTCTGACCCTTGCATCTTGCACGCCGGAGCCCATTTCGGAAGACTCCGTTTTCCTCACAGAAGAAACCATTCAGCAGATTATTTCGGCCGATGGCGGACGCCTTTATACCATCAACGAGCTACTGGATACATATATGAGCGAGAAAGGCAATTATCTCTCTGACACCTCGCTCTACCGCACGCGCGCCAACAACGGCGACGGCACTTGGCTATTCTCAATGGACACCTTGCCTAGCATCGGCAATGGCATCTATATCCGCGGCCGCATCACTACCGATGATTACGGCGGCAATTTCTATAAAGCGCTCTGCATCCAGCAGGTAGTCAACGGTCAGCAGCAGGCGCTACGCATTGGAGTTGACGCTTCCTCCGTATCGGGTATGTATCCGCTTGGGCAGGAGATTCTCATCCGCTGCAATGGCCTCGCTATCGGCCGCTATGCCGACCAGCCCCAGCTATGCGTGCCTTCGTATAACAACAACGTACATGCCAACAACGCCTCACAGAAAATCGGTTGGGCACCCGGACGTATCCCTTGGGAGCAGTTCCAAACAATCGTCAACCGCATCGGACGTCCTGATACCTCCAAACTCTATTACGAAGAGCTCACTATCGCTGATTTTCAGGCGATTACGGCAGAAGCAGACATGCGCAAATGGGATGCCAAACTCGTAAGAATCCGCAATGTATGGTTCACGGGTGAGTATGAAAACAACGGCTCGTTCGCCAAACTCACTACCGGCAATCCGGAAGACGACACCAACGCCAACGTGTTTGCGCCTACGACCACCAATATCGGCTATCCGCAGTCGCGCGTAATCACCGACGGCACGGCTAAGACGCTCGTCTCCAATTCCGAATACTGCAAGTTTGCCGCCTATTATATCCCGGGCGCCAATAAAAATGGCGTAAGTAACTGCCCCAATTTCAAGGGTACCATCACCGGCATCCTCGGCCAGTATCGCGACAATGCGCGCTATGCGCACGACATCTACGATTGGTCGATCTCCCTACGCGATATCACCACCTCTGTCCACAAGGGCATTTGCAACGATATCGTCTTTACCGAAGACGATGGCACGCCTTGGAACCCCATTGAATACGGAGAATAATGGATAAGGTCAACTACTTGGATATCATCATTCTGCTCCCCATCATCTACGGTCTTGTCCGCGGATTGATGCGGGGCTTTGTGGTGGAATGTACTGCCATCATCGCCATATTTCTTGGCATCGTAGCTGCCAAACTATGGGCACCGCCTTTTGCAGTAAAGATTCTTCAAGTACTGGAAATGCCGGAAGGGTTGGCGCAATCGCTGGCCTACGTGCTTCTCTTTGTGGGCGTCACACTCTTCTGCAAGGCCATCGCACGATTGGTGAATCGCCTCCTGAAAGCCATCTCCCTCAGTTGGCTCAACCGCCTCGTCGGAGGAGTATTCGGCGGTCTCAAATGGGCGCTCATCCTTTCTGTGATACTCAACCTGCTACTCATCCCAGAGCAGTACGTGCAAATCATCAAAGACGAGGCCAAGCAATCGTCGGAGCTCTACCAACCCATCCTCCGAATTGCTACCATATCGTGGGATAAGATGCAGCAGTATCTGCCTTCGCTCCCCTCTGCCGAAGATCAGAAGAAGGTGATTGAAGAAGAAAAAATGCAAATCATCTAAAGCTGGGCAAAAAAATCCAATAAAGAAAGTGCTTTACTATCTCTCACTTGGCAGTAATTTAGGAGAACGAGAGCGCACGCTTGCAGCAGCAGTCGATCTCCTCAACCAGCAAGCCGGACGCGTAATAGCGCGCTCGGCTTATTTCTATTCGCCTGCATGGGGCTACCCATCGGAGCATCCGTTTTGCAATATTTGCATCAGCTTGGAGTCTGCACTTGAGCCGCTCGAGATGCTCCACCTCACGCAATCCATCGAGCAGCAGCTCGGGCGCAACCATAAGACGCAGAAAAAGGCTGATGGGCATGCTGCTATTTCCTATCAAGACCGCACGATTGATATCGACCTACTCGAAGCCTTTCGGCCGGAATCAGACGCACCCAATCCGTCGAACCTACTCCCTGAACAGCACTCATCCTTGCACAATCTCCGCCCAGTAAGCTTCCATTCCGAGGAGCTGACCCTCCCCCATCCGCTAATGCACGAACGTAACTTCGTAATGAGCCCCCTCAGCGAGCTGCCCCACCCATAACTCTCAAAAATCTGTCCTTCTCTCAAAAGTGGACAGGTCAAAGGCTGCTGATACGGCCTAAATACTCCACTGCATAAACCGCCCAATATGGAACCTTGCGAACTTGCGTGCGCACACGTGGTATATTAAGGAGCAGAAAAGTCATCGTCATACCCGCAGCCAACCAAATAACCCAGCCATACACTTGCTTAATCGTTATTGCCATCATGTCAGGCAACCAATTCGTCATAAAGGCGGACTGCGTTTCTGAAGCCATCGAAGTAGCTGTGATATAACCGGAATAGCGCGCTATGTTATCACCTAATTGGATAGAAAACAGATGACTGTAAAGACCAAACGACATAGCTCCTGCAAGATACATGTGCATAATATTAAAAATGAATAACGACATGAAGAACTCGTTGAGATCGGGCACCGATTCGTGGAGAGACCACATCAACGAAGCCGAAAAAATTGCATACGCACAGCCGCGAATCGCACATCCTACGCGATATTGTTCATAAGGCGCATTCATATCCAGATGCAGATACATATATACAGCATAGGCCATAACCAAGCCGAAAGCCAATGCAAAAAGATGCCACACTTTCCATCGTTTATGCCCGAGCCAGAAGAGTGTAATTCCTACTCCGATATAAATGCCAGGTAGCGCCCAAAGCAATAGCTCCTCTTTGGTATGTTCTTCCAGCACAACCACCTCCGCGTAGAGTATCTCCTCCATCGTATGTTCTACCCCGAGCAGCACTTCAGCTATCGCAGTTACAGTCAAAATAGCCACTACATTACGATAGCGAAAAATACGCAGATTCACATACGGCTGTTTAACGCTACCCAAACGCAATAGAAGCAGCGCAAACAAGACCACACATAAACCGGCTATAAGACGCAGGCGAAAACTATAGAACCATTCGTAATAATTACCATATATCATTACATAACTGGCCATCAGCATGACAATACAAATCAGCAATGCAGAAAGAAAATCGATGCCGCGAAACGGTATGCGCTGAGGCATGGGGCAAAAAGGCTGACAGAGCAAGAGTTGCGAAAGCACTACCGCTGACATAGTGCCCATCGTAAGCCAATGCATTGTCTGCCACGACCAATGATAAGCCATCACCGATGCCAGCCATCCTCCGCCCACAATCGCAGTAAGCAGGATGATATGCAACACGGGAAAGAACACGCCGAAATCGCGCTTGGGCGTGATCCATAATTGGATATTCGACATGCACTCAAACGTACCCTGAATCTTTGCCATGCCGGAAATAAAACACACGGGCGCCAAAATAAGCATCGACGAAGATGACATTGTAATATAATTGCATAGCATAATCACGCAGGCAGAACCGCAGAGCAGTTGCTGATTCGTAAACCTAAATTTCATCCTAAAAAGCAAAGGAAAATATACGGCCATACCAGCTAATCCGGAAAACAACAAAAAGACCAAGTCTTCAATCATGAAGTTTGTCGTACCGCGGACAGCTTCTAATGCGCCCAGATAGACGCATCCCGAAAACTGAAAACAGAAAGCTGTCAGCACGTATATCCATGGTCGCAACGGTTTCAGTACAAACGACCGAAACATTGGCATTACAAACTGATTAGCAGCCTCCATATCAGTATTTCACTTTGCATTCCACACTGTATCCTGCATGCAGATTCTTCAACCTTTCAGGATCATTCTCTTCAAGTGAGATTCTCACCGTTAGACGCTGCTCCACCTTAACGAAATTGCCGGTGGCATTATCCACTGGAATGAGAGAAAACGCGCTTCCCGTAGCATCCGACAGCCGCTCAACACGCCCTTTGAAAGTCACGTCTGGCACGGCATCCACTCGTATATCCACCTCTGCTCCCGGCACCACATGTTTCAATTGGCGTTCGCGGTAATTAGCCTCTACCCAAATCTCATCAGCATCCACAATGGACACAAGGGTCTGTCCCGGATTGACAAGCTGACCAATATTGATATCCCTTGCGCCAACCATACCATTGTGGGTAGCAATGATATAGCAATAAGAGAGGTTGAGTTCGGCAAGTTCAACGGCAAGTTGCGCCTGCTCCAGCGCCGATACGGATGCGGAGTGTACATGCGTTTGCTCGGTCACCACGTTGGACTGCATAGCCTCCGTATTGCACATCTGCTCATAGCGTGCCTTTGCCGACAGATAGGCTGTATGTTGGGCATCGTATTGCTGAGGAGTAACCGCTTCTTGCGCCAGCAGTTGCTCATATCGCGCATCCTCACGTGCTAGATTTTCCATGTTGATACGAGCCTCATCGATAGAGGCACGCGTCACGCGCATCTGCGAATTGGTGGTTAGAATCTGAGAACCCATCGCCTTGCTGTTTTGCTCTACGCGCGCCAAATCAGAAATGGCCTGCGCCAACCGCAAACGGTATTCTGTAGTCTCCAATACGACCAACGTATCGTCCCTATGCACGGGCTGATACACATCAAAGCGAATCTCCTTAATGAATCCTTGTACGCGCGTATTTTGAGGGGCAATATAACGGCATACACGCGCATTATCCGTATATTCCACGCGGCCAAAATGACAAAACTGAAGCACTACAAAAGCGGCGCCCAACAAGAGAATAAGGATTACGATAATATTATAAATAGTGGACTTTTTCATAACGAATGAATCGAATATTTGAGTTGATAATACGTAAAAATGAGGGAAATACGGGCGTTCACCAAAGCCATTTCAGCCGTCAGTTTCATATTGGAAGCGTCGAGCAAATCCGTAAGTAAGGCCAAGTCGCCCACATAACGTTTCATAACGAGATCGTAGTTTTGATTAGCCAAAACCACCTGTTTCTGCTGCGTTTGCACTTCCGAAAAAGCAGTAAAAAAACGTACGTAGGCAGCATGAATTGCAGTGGATACCTGTTCTTTAACGAATGCACTTTGTTCGGCAGATGCCGATTTACGTGCAGCTGCTTGTGCCACCGCGTGGCGATTTTTCCATAACGCATCGAGATTATAATGAATACCTATGCCTACAAACCAACTGTTGATATTGGCATCCACCGGTATAAAATCCGAGGTATATGGTCCGGCGAGCTGCTCACGTACAATAGCCGTTACGGATGGGATAGAGGCGGCTCGAGTAGCTTTCAACTCTTGCTCAGCGAGCTGCTGCTGAGCGTTGGCCACATGAATATCAAGATTGGATTGTGCGGCCCGATCTTGCCATATAGCTTCATTGTGCACTTGCTCCAACTGGCAATAAAGGGCCTCTATCGAGGCGGAATCAGGAACTAAGAATCTATCGGTATGGAGCATCGTTTGCAAAGCATGTTGTATAATCGAAACAGCATCATTAAGCTGAATCTGCATCAGCTCAAGCTCGCTCTGTTGGAGTTCGTAACGCGTTATATCGTTGCTCAGTACAACGCCAGCTTCATGCCGCGCACGCATCGTTTTTAGCATGGTTTGGGTAAGGAAGATATGCTGTGCAATAACTTGCTGCTGGTTATGAAGTTTAGCCAGTTCAAGATAGTATCCAGCAAGCATCATGCGCACTTCTTGCCGCTGCCGCTCCACGTCGAATTCTGCGATTCGTTCGTGCAACTTAGCAGCTTTCATTTGTGCAGTAACAGCTCCACCTGAGTAAATTACCTGCGTAGCTTGTACAACAAGACTATTGCCCCAATGTGGAGTGGGTTGCGCACCATTACTGATGGGTATAGGTTCATGTCCGGGCAGAATTACCGAGGTCTCGCCCGAGGTGGAAAAGTCCCTCCCTAACACCAAAGCTGTACCAATATACGAACCGCTCAGATCAATGCTTAAAGAAGGGAAATAAAGGCTTTGGGCATACTTTGCCCCAGATTGGGCTGCCTGCAATGCTTGCTCTGTAAGACGAATCTTGCGACTCTCTCGATCTGCCATCATAAAGAGCGTCTCCATGTCGGTTTTTAAAACTAATGAAGAGTCTTGAGCATGCAGCGGCAACGCCCACGCAGCAAGGGTGAGAACATAAAGCCATACCCATGCCTGAGAAACGTAGGGTCTCTTTGTCATAGTTGATGCGGGCTCATTACCCGCGTTTGATGAAACAATCGTATGGAATATTCTCGGGAAACCTTGCCTTTACCAAGGCAGTATATTGAGGTTGAAGTTCATCTCGTAAGACTTGCAATCTCAAAAAAACGATGCAAAATTACGAAAAATTTTCCAATTGACCAAATTTTGAATAAAAAAAATGCAACTCATGCCAAGCAAATTGAAGAAACACCACGATAGTTTATTAGACATAAAGGGCATCAGAGAATGCAGACTACAACAAAAGCACCCCACCGCTTCATAATGTGCGATAGGGTGTTTTTTCAAACGGCTCAAACAGCGTCTATATTATCGGATAAAGAGCATCTCGCGGTATTTAGGGAGGGTCCAAAGTTCGTCATCAACGATGAGCTCGAGTTCATCCACATGCTCGCGGATAGCCTCCATCTTGGGCACCACAGTATCGTGGAAGAGGATTGCACGCTCACGCGCATCTTCCGTGTGATTAGCCACTTTGCGGAGGGCTGCCATCTCATCAGTCAAGCGGAGGATTTCATCGTTATGACGAGCAATCTTCGTAATCATCAGCTTATCTTCCTTCGTCATAGCCTCAGCCTCATCGCCAAATACCTTATTCAGCTTGAGCACATTATCGAGCAATACGCCCTGATAACGTTGCGCAGCAGGTAGAACGTGGTTCTTGACAAGGTCTCCTAAAACACGGCTCTCAATCTGAAGTTTGGCAGCGTAGTTCTCCCATTTCACATCGCAGCGCGACTTAAGTTCTTGAAGCGTCAGCACGTTCGCCTTCTCAAACATCATTACGGAAGCAGGGTCGAGATAACGGTCAATCATCAACGGAGCCGAGGTCTCGCAATCCAAACCGCGCTTGGCAGCTTCAGCTTTCCATTCATCGGAATAGCCATTACCATCAAAACGAATAGCTTTCGTCTCGCGGATGCACTTACGAATAACCTTGAAGAGCGCGCGCTCCTTGGCTTCACCACTGGCAATCAGCGCATCCACCTCGGCTTTGAAGTCAATGAGTTGCTCTGCAACAACTGCGTTGAGGGCCAACATGGCAGCGCCACAGTTAGCCGACGAACCTACAGCGCGGAACTCAAAGCGGTTGCCGGTGAAAGCAAAAGGCGAGGTACGGTTGCGGTCGGTGTTATCAAGCAGAATCTCAGGGATGTGCGATACGCCTAACTTCATCTCTTTCTTGGCATTGATGATGATACCCTTATCTTCATCAGCGTTCTCAATCTCGTTGAGCGCCTGGGTGAGCTGCGTTCCGAGGAAAATGGAGATAATGGCAGGAGGAGCCTCGTTGGCGCCCAATCGGTGGGCATTGGTAGCGGAAATGATTGAGGCTTTCAAGAGGCCGTTATGACGATTCAGCGCTGCCATTACATTTACGAGGAACGTTACAAACTGCAAGTTGGCATAGGGGTTCTTACCCGGCGAAAGCAGGTTCACACCAGTGTTCGTCTGCATCGACCAGTTGCAGTGCTTACCCGAACCATTGACGCCTGCATAAGGCTTCTCATGGAGCAGCACGCGGAAATGATGCTTATGAGCAATCTTCTCCATCAAGCTCATAATCAAGAGGTTATGATCGTTGGCCAAGTTCACTTCCTCGAAGATGGGCGCGAGCTCAAACTGGTTGGGCGCAACCTCATTATGGCGGGTCTTAACGGGGATACCTAATTTCAAGGCCTCCTGCTCCAGTTCGGTCATGAAGCAAGTCACGCGCTCGGGTATCGTGCCGAAATAGTGGTCATCAAGCTGCTGGGTCTTCGAAGAAGCATGTCCCATCAGCGTGCGGCCGGTCATTACCAAGTCCGGACGAGCAGCATAGAGCGCCTCGTCAATCAGGAAATACTCCTGCTCCCAACCTAAGTTCATACATACGCTACGCACGTTCTTATCAAAGTAATTGCAAACGTCGGTAGCAGCTTTGTTGAGGGCGTCAATCGAACGAATAAGAGGAGTCTTATAGTCGAGGGCTTCACCCGTATATGCTACGAAGATCGTAGGGATGCAGAGGCGGTCTTCAATCACGAACGCTGGCGAAGTGGGGTCCCAAGCAGAGTAACCACGCGCCTCAAACGTATTGCGGATACCGCCATTTGGGAACGATGAAGCGTCTGGCTCCTGCTGATAGAGCTCGCTGCCTGAGAACTCTTCTATGGCACGTCCTTCGCGGTCAAAACCAAGGAAAGCATCCTGCTTCTCGGCCGTACCGCCCGTAAGCGGCTGAAACCAGTGGGTGAAATGCGTGGCACCATTCTCCATCGCCCATTTCTTCATACCAATGGCTACACTGCCTGCCAGTTCGCGACCGATAGGCTTGTTGTTGTCTATCGCATCAAAAAGCTGCTCGAGCGTCTGCTCTGCGATATAATCGCGCATACGTTCGCGGGTAAACACTTGACGTCCGAAGAACGTCGGTACCGATACGTTCATGGGCTTCACCTCTACGGGCTTATGTTCCCATGCTTTTGCTACTGCCGAGAATCGGAAATTTTCCATACCTTATATAAATAATAATAAAACAGAATAACTTCAGACTGAAATTGGAATAGTCAAAACGAAACGGGAATATCCTCAAGAATAGATTAAATTATCCTTAGGGGAACATTCTTTATCGATTTCGGCTGCAAAATTACGTAATTTTCTCCATCCTTGCAAGAAAAATCTAATGTTTTTTCATTTCTATCGTCATTTTTATGCAATTTTTCTCATTTAATCCGATTAAACTAATCAATTAATAATATATATTATCACCTCTGACAATCTAAAAATATTTCTTTTTTACTCATCTTCACTCCTATTCACCTCCATCATAGCTACCTGAGTGCTGAAAAATGTGAGGCTCGGGAGCTATCGCTGCTTCGTAAGTTACAGATTCTTACGATATGACGCATCACCCTTCGCATTTTATGAGAAGGTAATGATTTCTCCTTGAGGAGGGGGCTACTGAAGGGTGAAGTTTATCGGGAGGGAGAAGCGGACGCTGACGGGAGCACCATCCATCTGAGCAGGTTGCCATTGGGGCATAGACTGTACGGCTCGGACGGCCTCTTGATCAAGCGAAGCATCACCACTCGAACGAGCCACCTCCACATCCGTGATAGAGCCATCTGTATCCACCACAAAGCTGCAAACGACGCGTCCCTCTATGCCATTCGCCTGCGCCTCTTCGGGATAGGTTACTTGGTGAGACAAATACTCAATGAGAGCAGCCTGACCACCGGGGAACTCCGGCATCTGTTCGGCAACTACGCAGATATCATCGGTTGTTGCCGATTCCTCTGGAGCCTCCTGCTGCTCTATAGGAGTCTGTTCGGATTGCGATTCTGCAAAAGGAGAGGTATTACATTGCCTTGCTATGATAATTACCCCTACCAACACCAGCAGTAGGATCACGAGCTCGGCAATCTGCCGCTTCGTAAAGACCACCTTTGCCGACTTGGCATTCGCATTTTCCTGCTCCGTTGCTTTGTTCGTTCGGAGCTTATTCTCTGGTTGATTGTCGTTTGTTGTGTTCATATCTGAATATATTATTCTGGAGCTACCGGGGCTTATTTATTGAAGTCTTGGAACTTACGAAGAGCGGAGAAATAGGCGGTGAGGGCATCGCAATAAGCCGACTCTGACTGAAAGAGAAGCATCTGACTCTCAAGCAGTTCGGTGATGGTGGAAGCACCCGCTTCGTAATTCAAGCGAGCCAAACGGTAATTATCTTGTGCTAACTGATGCGATTTGTCGTATTGAAGCAGGAGCTGCACCGCCTCGGTGAGCTGATTATACACCTGCTCGTTTTGCAGCGCCATCTTCTGCTTCAGCTCTTTCTGCTGCATCTCAGCCTGACGGATGCGCACATTATGCTCCTTGATTTTATAAGCTTGTTCACCCCAAGCCGAAAGCGGAATCTGCACGGTAAGGAAACCTACAACGTTAGACCTAGACTTGTCGAATAAATTAGCAACTCCTGCATTTGCACCTAAGGCAATCGAAGGCAACACCTCACCCACAGTAATAGCTTTCTGATACTTAGCCGCCAACACCTGCATTGCGAGCAGTTCGGCCTCTGGCCGGCCATTCACACGGAAGGTATCCACGAGTATCGGCACCTGTATCTCCTCTGCATTGGGGAAGGATTGGAGCGTAGGTTCGACTTCAATGGGTAAGTTCGTAAGAACGGCTAAGAGGTTGGTAGTCAATCGGATACCATTCTCGAGCTGCAAACGTTGCGATGCCAGTTCATCACGCTTGAGTTGCACTTTCATCAGGTCGTTGCGCGTGACCAATCCCGCATCATACGAAGCGCTCACGAGATGCTCGGCCGTGTCGAGCAACTGAGAGGCTCCGGCTACCGTCTGCCGCTTGAGTTGCAAACCTGCCAGCATCCAATACGTTTCTTCCACCTGCTGCAAGACATCGCGTTCGGTAATCTGCGCCTGCTTCTCTGCCGCCTCAATGCCTAATTTGGAAAGACGATACCCATTTACTATTCGTCCGCCAGCGAAGATGGGCTGCACTGCCGTTGCCCCGGCGCTCCAAGCATACGGCATGAGTTGGATCTCCGCATTTGGGTCGCTCACATTCTGCTTGATCTGCTCAATCAGTCGCTTCGCCTCGGCATTAGTAGCAATCTGATTGGCGGCGTCAAAGATATTGATGCGAATGAGGGGATAGGCTCCATGAAAAGCAAAGCCGGAAGCGCTCACTTGGGGGAAGAACTTCGCCATCACGGCTCGACGCACATAAT
>JALFZG010000006.1 GCA_022784645.1 Bacteroidales bacterium | reverse complement strand
TAATAGGGCATAGCCCGTTGAAAAATTTTGTTCTTTTAAAACTATGGCAAAGAAAGATAAGAAAGTGAACGCATGGCAAATCATAGTAGCCGTGTTTCAAGCCCTCGCAGCCCTCTTCGGCTCGCTGAAGAAGTCGCACGACTCTGCAAAAGCAGACTCTTCGTCAGAGGGGACTTCGCAAGATCCCTCGGCCAACGAATAAATTCTGCTGCGGATAAATAAAGTAAATCCCATCGCGAGCGGTGGGATTTATTCGTCTAACACGGCAGTGCAGTAATGCTTTATTTGTCAAAGCAGTGAGCGGAGCGAGCGTTACAAACAGTGCAGTAACGCTTTGATTATTTGTCAAAGCGTTACAAACGTTACAAACGTTACACATTTTAGAGTAAGGATAACGTTACAAACAGCGAGCAAAGCGATGCGTTACACATTTTAGAGTAAGGGTGTCTACTTTTTGCGGAAAAGATATTTGGTGTGATGCCGATTGCATCATTCCGTTCCTAACCCTTCTTTAGAAAAGAAAGCTTCTACGGCATAAAGGGGGATATTTTCCATCCATTGCTGGTTGGCATATTGCAGCATGGAGCAACGCAGGCCCCTCAGAGAATAGTGGGCAAACTCGTTGTTTACAAACGCGGATAATGATTTTGAATGAGTGGTTTCTCCTGCTTTTACTTCTACCGGAATCACTCGTTCACCTCCTTGCACTACAAAATCTACCTCCATAGGAGAGTTCGCTTTGCTGTAGTAATATACCTCGTCGGCAATGCTGTCAGAGTATTCCAATGTTTTTATTTGGTTCATGACGTAGTTCTCCGTAAATGCCCCTTTGAATTCCGTAAACGCTTTCATGCCAAGCAGCATCTCGCTGGAGCGTGCGCCACACAAGCAGGCCAATAAGCCCACATCATGCAGGAATACCTTAAATGCGGAATTATCTGCATAAAAACGAAGAGGTTCCTCGGGCTTGGAAACGCGGCAAACCTTGTAGATCAGTCCTGAATCAACCAACCATTGAATGGACTTTTCGTATTCGGCGGCTCGGGCTCCCTTTTTTACTGCTCCAAAAACGAATTTCTTGTTTTCTTTTGCCAGTTGCGAAGGGATGCTGTTCCAGAGCATCCGTATGCGTTCTACTTCGGTCTTGGTGTGCTTACCCATATCGCCAAAATAGGTGCTGAGAATGGCTTTCTGCACAGTTCTCGTCTCGCTTGCGTTCTTCCCTTTTATCCACGTGGATACGGCTTCGGGCATGCCCCCGGTAAAATAGTATTGACGGAGGTATTCTACAAGGGTGTCATGGTGTATCGACAAATCCGCCCATTGCAGATTTCTTAAAGATTGAGCCAATCGGTCTCTTCCGTTTGCCAGAAGAAACTCATCGAACGACATGGGATACATCTTTAGATTGTCAATTTTGCCTACAGGATAGCTCTCGTCTTCGCGCAAGGAGATGCCCAACATTGACCCTGCCACCACCACGTGAAGCTCGCGCAGGTCTTCGCAGAAGTATTTCAATGCCGATATGCCATTTTTCACTTCTTGAATCTCATCGAAGAACAGCAACGTTTTGCCCGGAATGATACGGCACTCGTATAGCTGCTCCAGCTGGTAGATGATGCGGGTGATATTGAAATCCGAAAACAACGATGACGCAAAGGGGTTGTTATGGCAGTTTACATATACAAAATGGTCAAATTCGTTTTTCCCGAATTCCTTCAGAATATAGGTTTTCCCCACTTGTCTTGCCCCGAGAAGAACAAGGGGCTTATGTTGTGGATTGTTCTTCCATGCTACCAATTTAGGGTATATTTTTCGTTTCATTTTTATGGTGGATTTTGAATTCGGGTGCAAAGTTACTGAAAATAAATGAATTATGCAAATTTTTTACACTTTTATGAATGATTATTTAGTAAAAAACCACATTTTTATGAACGAATGTTTAGCGGAAAACTACACTTTTATGAACGTTATGGGGGCGTTGGCGGAGTTGGGAATCCCTATAAAAGAAGCGTTTAGAGGTTTTTGTAACAAAATTGTAACACGTTTGAAACACGTGTCTTTTCCGCAAAAAGTAGACAGACAAACAGCGAGCGAAGCGATGCAGCTCGAAGAGCGTTACACATTTTAGAGTAAGGGTGTCAACCTTTTTCGGGATAAGACTGTTCGAGGTTGCGTTTATGTGCCTGCAAAAAAAAACAGTCTGCCGAATTGACAGACTGATTGATAGTAGCGGGACCCAGGATTGAACTGGGGACCTCATGATTATGAATCATGCGCTCTAACCAGCTGAGCTATCCCGCCGCGACGATTTTGCAAATCGATGCTATGTCGGTTGAGAGATGCCCTTCATAAATGCAAAAAATGGGCGTTTCTCATTCCGGGGTGCAAAGGTACTGCTTTTTTTTGAATTGACCAAATTTTTTCGCAAAAAAAGATAAAAAAAGGCACTTTTCTGTGCGAAAAGCGCCTTTTTTGTCTTATTTAGGAAGCTCCTATTAAGGGTAGAGCTGAATTTTGCACAAAAGTGAGTTAACCCACTTGTGCGCCATTTTTTACGGGTGCAGTAAGCGAAGTTACCACCAATTTGCCATCTGCATCGACAGCCGAAAGCACCATTCCTTGACTCTCTATACCCATCATTTTTCGGGGCGGGAAGTTGGCAATGAAGAGAATCTGCTTGCCAACCAAGACCTCCGGATCGGGATAACTGAGTGCGATGCCCGAGAGAATCGTGCGATATGGTTGACCTTCGGGTCGGGTTTCTGCCATGCCATCGTCAATGGTAAGGCGGAGCAGCTTGTCGGATTTCTTGACCTTTTCGCATGCTACCACGGTACCTACGCGGATGTCCGTTTTGTCAAACTCGTCAATGGACGTGTCTGCCTTAATGGGGTCAGGACGCCAATTCTTGAGGATTTCCTCCTGCTCCTTCTGCTCGTTTTCTTTTTTGATGCGCTCCAATCGGTCAATCTGCTTCTGGATAACCTCATCTTCAATTTTTTCAAACAGCAGAACGGATTCACCGAGTTGGTGGCCGGCAGGGAGGAGATTGGTTTGGCCGAGCTGATCCCAGTCAAACGATTGCATATTGAGCATTCCTCTCAGTTTCTCAGCCGAGAATGGCAAGAAAGGCTCAAACGCAATGGCAAGGTTGGCGCTGATTTGGAGCGAGAGATTCAAGATGGTGCCTACGCGCTCCATATCGGTCTTGGCCAGTTTCCAGGGCTCCGTTTCTGCCAAATATTTATTGCCAATGCGTGCCAACTCCATCGCCTCTTTCTGAGCATCGCGGAACTTAAACTCTTCGAGCAACGTCTCTACGCGCTCTTTTACATGGCAGAAGTCTTCCATCGTTTGGCGGTCGTAATCGGTAAGCTCAGCAGCAGCCGGCACTTTTCCGTCAAAATACTTCTCGGTGAGCTTCATGGCTCGGTTTACGAAATTGCCGAAGATAGCTACGAGTTCGTTGTTATTGCGAGCCTGATAGTCTTTCCAAGTGAAGTCATTATCCTTGGTCTCGGGCGCATTGGCGGTCAACACATAGCGCAATACGTCCTGTTTGCCGGGCATATCTTCGAGGTACTCGTTGAGCCATACCGCCCAATTGCGCGAAGTGGAAATCTTATCGCCTTCGAGGTTGAGGAACTCGTTTGAAGGTACGTTATCGGGCAAGATATATTCGCCGTGAGCCTTGAGCATTGCAGGGAAAACGATGCAGTGGAATACGATATTGTCTTTGCCGATGAAGTGTACGAGACGTGTTTCTGGGTCTTTCCACCATGTTTCCCACGAACCGAGTTCGGGATGCTGATCGCATAGCTCTTTCGTGTTGGAGATATAGCCAATAGGTGCATCGAACCATACGTAAAGCACTTTGCCTTCTGCTCCTTCTACGGGCACTGGGATACCCCAATCCAAGTCGCGGGTTACGGCACGCGGACGAAGACCGCCATCCAGCCATGATTTGCACTGACCATACACATTCGAGCGCCATTCTTTGTGGTTTTCAAGAATCCATTCGCGGAGCCAAGGCTCGTGTTGCTCAAGCGGAAGATACCAATGCTTGGTGGCTTTCTTTACGAGCGGGTTGCCCGTTTCGGCATTGTACGGATTGATCAGTTCTTCAGGCGACAGAGTGCTTCCGCATTTCTCGCACTGGTCACCATAGGCGCCAAGAGAATGGCAATGCGGGCACTCGCCGCGGATATTGCGATCTGTAAGGAAATGGCCTGTTTGCTCGTCGTAAAACTGTTCGGAAACCTGCTCGATGAACTTGCCGTTTTCATACAGATGCTTGAAATAATCAGAGGCGAACTGATGGTGGATGGAAGAGGTGGTACGGCTGTAAATATCAAACGAAATGCCGAAATCCTCAAACGATTTCTTGATAAGATTGTGGTAGCGATCCACTACTTCCTGAACCGTGATTCCTTCCTTTCTTGCGCGGATAGTAACGGGTACGCCGTGCTCATCCGAGCCGCCAATAAAGAGTACCGGACGATGCTTCAACCGCAGGTAGCGCACATAAATATCAGCAGGTACATATACGCCAGCGAGGTGTCCGATATGAACGGGCCCATTGGCGTAGGGGAGTGCTGCTGTAATAAGATTTCTTTTAAATGCCATATTTTTTAATTTAAATTGTTTCTGATTAAAGTGGTTATTGCTTGCTGAGGAAATCGCTGAGAATAGAAGTGAGCGCTTGCGGGCTAACTTCTCGAATGGTGCTTGCAGAGGCCACTGATATTCTGCCCGTTTCTTCTGACACGATGATGCACAGGGCACTTGTTCGCTCTGCCAAACCGAGTGCAGCACGATGGCGAAGGCCGTAATGCTGCGGGATGGTCACGTCTTTGGATACCGGTAAGATGCATCCAGCTGCTACGATTCGACCTTTGGAAATAATCAAGGCGCCATCGTGAAGGGGCGTGTTTTTAAAGAAAATATTCTCTATCAGTCGTGTTGATACGCGTGCGTCGAGCGATTCGCCCGTGTCAGCATACTCGCGGAGCGACTCGTTTCCTTCTATTACGATAAGTGCTCCTGTACAACTTTTTTGCATGTTGTTGCAGGCGCGCACAATCTGCTCAGCTGACTCGTCTTGATGCTTTTGCTCCTTTGAGATGAATCGTTTGAAGCCCGAGGTCAGGTTCAAGCGAGCACCTAAGCGGTAGATGAAACTGCGGAGCTCTTCCTGAAAGATGACGATCAGTCCGAGCATTCCTACAGAAAAGATGGAGTTCAGCAAGGTTCCCGTCATTTCCAAACGGAACACGCCATCCACCAGAAACCAAACAACAACCAATAGCAGAATACCCCAAAATAAGTTGGTGCCTCCGCTGCGGCGAAGCAGGCGGAAAAAGCCGAACATCAGCGATGCTACCAGCAGAATATCAATTATGTCTTTTATTCCTATGCTTGGCATAATGAGTGGAGTTTGATAAGTTGCTTGGCATCTTTTACTTCGTGAACGCGCAGGATATGTGCACCATTATGAAGTGCCATCATGTTGATGGCTGCCGTGCCTATCTGTGTTTCATAAGGCGCTACATTGAGCGGCTTGTAAATCATTGACTTATGCGATACGCCGGCAAGAAGCGGCATGTCGAGCGCCAACAATTCAGCCTGCCTGCGAAGAATCTCATAGTTCTGCTCGAGGGTCTTTCCAAAGCCGTAGCCCGGATCGATGATGATATCCGTTACGCCAAGTTGCTGGAGTTGCTCAATACGGATGCGGAAGAAGTTGAGCATGTCTTCGATAATATCTCCGGTAGAGGGACCTTCTCCCATCACGTTTCCTTCAAAGAAGGGCGCATGCATACCTACCTGTCCATCGAGGAAGGGCTCTTGAGGAACGAAGTGTTGCATACGCGTATGCGTGAGAATATAAGGTGTATGCAAGCGAGCAACCGTAGTAAACATTTCCGGGTCAAGCATTCCTCCTGAGATATCATTAATGATATCGGCTCCGCAGTTTACCGCTTCTTCTGCCACCTTGCTGCGGAACGTATCCACAGAGATGATAGCGTTGGGGAAAGCTGTGCGCACGGCGGTTACGCCAAGTCGAACGCGCCGCATTTCTTCTGTCTCGTCAACCGCTCCAGAGCTCGGACGCGTACTGCAACCTCCGATATCGATGATATCCGCTCCTTGGGTGAGTGCGCGAGCTGCAGCGGCGGTGATAGAATTGACGTCCATCAGGTGCTCGGTATCCGAGAAACTATCTGGCGTTACGTTGAGTATCGCCATTACGAGGGGCGAGCTGAACTGAAGCTCCCGATCTTGCATGATTATTCGGTCTTGCATAATTATTCAATCCTATTGAGTGAGTCATTTTTTCTTTGCGACTGCAAAGGTACAAAAAAAAAGCCGAAAACAACCAAAAATAGACAAAAAAAGCCGAAAAAAAGTGGTTTTTTAGAGAAAATTGCATTTTTTTCGCATTTTTTCGCAGAAATGTTAGCCTTTTTGAGAAATTTTTCGTAACTTTGCAAACTGAAATTGAAAATATGCATAATTTTAATTATATGAGACACGCAGGTAATATCTTTTTAGTTGCTCTCGCTGTATTAATGGTGGCATGTTCAAGTCGCGAATTGAACACGAAAACTTCCAATACTACAGGTTGGAACTATTTTGATGAAAAGACCACTAATTTTGAAGCAATCGAAGGTGTTGGCAATGTGAATCCGGTAGGTATGGTAGCCATTCAGGGTGGTACCTTTACTATCGGTGAGAACGATGAGTTCGTAACGGCTCCTCGCAACAATGCACGCCGCTCTTTGACCGTTAGTTCATTCTACATGGACAAGTATGAGGTGAGCAACCTTAACTGGCGCGAATATACGCACTGGATGGGGGTTGTGTTTGGCTCCTCAGCTCCCGAACTCGTACGCGCTGCACTTCCTGACACCACTGTTTGGCGTGAGGAGATGGCTTATAACGAGCCGTATGAGCAGTATTATTTCCGTCATCCCGCTTTCAGCTTCTACCCTGTTGTAGGTGTTACTTGGGAGCAGGCTATGGATTATTGCTCGTGGCGTACGGACCGCGTTAATGAGCTTGCGCTTATCCAAAGCGGCAATATTGCTATCCCTAATTTTGCTGATTTGGAGCCTACGTATGAGGATGACGTACGCAATGATTGGGAAGAAATGCATCCGGGATACTATATGGATGACAAGGAAGTGGTGAACCCCGAAGATCCTACCACTACTACTACGTTATACACCGTCCCGTTTGAGTATATCCGCGATCAGTTTGTGTTCAATACGGCTAAGTATCTCTATTCTGATCAATATAATCCGGAATTTGGAAAGAAGCCTAAGACGGATATGTACGGCAACGATCGTAAGGTCAATCGTGCAGATGGCATCCTTGTTGTAGGATACCGTTTGCCCACGGAGGCTGAATGGGAGTTTGCTGCTTTTGCTCCTATCGCAGGTGAGGATGGTCTTACGATAGAAGGTAAGCTTTATCCTTGGCAAGGTTATCACCCGCGTAACCTGAACAAGAAAGGCCGTGGCCAGTTCCAGGCTAACTTCGTAAGAGGGCGAGGCGATATGATGGGTACAAGCGGTAACCTCAACGACCATTATGTTATCACTGCGCCCGTTGACGAATACGATCCCAACGACTTTGGCTTGTACAATATGGCAGGTAACGTGAACGAATGGGTGCTTGACGTATATCGCGAGACTACCAACCAAGAGACTTCGGAGTACAACAGCTTCCGCGGTAATATCTATATGAAACCGGTAACGGAAGTCAACGAAGATGGCAAGACCGTTTATGTACTCGATTCGCTCGGTCGAGTAAAGACGACTTGGGCAAGCGAGGACGATAAGCGAGATTGGAAGGATGGTGACTTTGCTTCACTTATTGATACCGATTATCCGCTTGATACGGTAGCTGCACTCAACTTGCTTGGAGAAGGCGAGGGTAGCATTAAGTATGATCCTACGGATATTTTGGCTCCGCGCATCACCAAGAAAACGCGTGTATATAAGGGTGGTTCTTGGAAAGATCGTATCTATTGGTTGAACCCCACTACCCGTCGTTTCCTTGACCAGGATCAAGCAATGTCAACCATTGGTTTCCGCTGTGCAATGTCCACTGTTGGTAATCAGATTGAAAATGGTTCCGAGAAAAAATAAACGATAACGAAAAAATTACTGCCGCCTGCTTTTTTGCGGGCGGCAGAAGCATTATAACTTAACATAAATAAAATCTTTCACCATTATGAATTTTCCTACAAATTTGAAGTACACTGAAGATCATGAGTGGATTCGCGTAGAAGGCGATGAGGCTTATGTAGGTATTACTGACTATGCACAGTCTGAACTCGGTGAGATCGTTTTCGTTGACGTTAACACTGTAGGTGAGACCGTTGGTATGAACGAAGTTTTCGGTAGCATTGAGGCTGTTAAGACCGTTTCTGACTTGAATATGCCTGTTACTGCTGAGGTTCTCGAATTCAACGAGGCACTCAACGATCAACCGGAACTTGTAAACAACGATCCTTATGGCGAAGGCTGGATGATTAAGGTAAAAGTAGCTGATGCTGCTGAACTTGATAAGCTCATGGACGCAGCTGCTTACGAAGCATTTATAGGCTAATATATAATAATAGTAAACAAAAAAATCCCGCTCACTTAGAGCGGGATTTTTGCTTGCTTTGAGTTCGTTCGCTTCAAATTGTATGCACCATTTATTCCTCCGAGTTGGAATCGTCCCATCCAATACCTTTGTATTTGGATAGGTCCCATTCTTCATCCACTTCATTCATATAAATGGTATGCGGCTGCTCCTCTTCGGGTTGCTCCTCTTTCTCGATAACCTGAACATCAATAGGCAAATGGGAAATTTCCAACACTTGATTACATTCTTTGGTGAGCTCTGTCCAAAGTGCATCTTTGAGTTCATCAAGGCCTTGGTGTGCGGCTGAGGAGAAAATAACTACAGGAACAACAGCTGGTCCCGTACCTCCCCATTCATCGGTGGCTTCTGGTGCTTCATTGTTGTAGATGGGGTGTTCTCGGAAATAAGTGCTAAGCGCAGTGAGAGTTTCTTCCGATACGGTATCAGATTTGGAGATCGACAGCACACGTGCTTTAGAAAGCAACTGTGGATTGTATTTGCGAAGTTCACTCAAGAGAATCTCATATTCGCGCAGGATGGCCTCCGGAGTGCCAATACCGCCTTCCAAGTCATATGTGCAAGCAGGTACGAGAAACAGCAAAACTGCGTTTCGCTCAATATGGCGGAGGAAACGGAGACCAAGGCCCTTTCCTTCTGCGGCTCCTTCAATGATGCCAGGTATATCAGCCATGCAGAACGATTGTTCATCTCGATATGGGACAATACCGAGCTGAGGTGTAAGCGTTGTGAACGGATAATCAGCAATCTCGGGTTTGGCCGCTGAAACGACAGATAAAAGCGTGGATTTGCCAGCATTTGGGAAGCCTACAAGTCCTACATCCGCCAGCACTTTCAGCTGGAGAATTATCGTACGCTCCTCGCAGGGTTCACCTGGCTGAGCATAGCGTGGAGCTTGGTTGGTGGCTGTGCGGAAATGCCAATTACCCAAACCTCCACGTCCGCCCTTTAGCAAGATAGTCTCTTGTTTGTGTTCCTTTACTTCGCAGAGAAATTCGCCTGTTTCTCCATCATATACCACAGTGCCACAAGGCACTTCGATAATACGATCTTCGCCATCTTTACCGAACGACCTTGACTCACCGCCACGGCCACCATCGGTAGCAAAGATATGGCGTTGGTACTTCAAATGGAGTAGGGTCCATAAGTTTCTATTGCCGCGGAGGATAATATGGCCACCGCGACCTCCATCGCCACCGTCAGGACCACCTTTCGGTACGTATTTTGCTCGATGGAAATGCAGACTGCCAGCTCCGCCTTTGCCGGAACGGCAGAAAATCTTTACGTAGTCTATAAAATTACCTGAGGGCATAGAATAGTTATTTTGTAATGCTGCTTTTAAAGATATTTAAATAGCAAAACCGATAGATTACTTGTAGATTTTATCCAAAACGCGGGAAATACGACCGAAGATGCCGGAGATGGTCCCCAATCCCTGGATGCGTACATACTTATCCATGAGCTCATAGTAGTCATCTACGGGGCGCGTTTGTTCGTGGTAAACAACCAATCGTTTCTTGATTGTTTCAAGGTTGTCGTCGGTGCGGCCCGATGTTTTTCCGCGTTCAAGAAGACGACGGATAATCTCATCTTCAGGCACGTTGATATCAATGAGGATGGCAGTCTTATCTCCGCGCTTCTTCATAAGTCGCTCAAGCTGTACTGCCTGATTGAGCGTACGGGGAAAACCATCGAAAATCAACCCTTTGGTATCTGCAGGGAGTGACTCGATATGCTTCTCCAGAAGCTGAATCGTAACATCGTCCGGCACAAGCTGCCCCTGACTCGTGTATGATTCAATAAGTTGGCCCAATTCACTACCCGATGCTACTTCATGGCGCATCAAGTCGCCTGTAGAGAGATGGGTAAGACCATATTTTTCAACAATAAATTCTGACTGTGTGCCCTTTCCACATCCGGGAGCACCACAAAGGATAATATTTGTCATAACTGCATGTATAATTTGATTTGTTATTTGCCATTAGGTTAACTAATCTTGTTTTAAAATATAAATCTCGGGTAGATTTCTGCCGTATCCATTATAGTCAAGCCCATAACCGATAACAAAGAGGTTATGAATCTCAAAACCGATATACTTAGGCCGGGCATCTTCAAAAATGAGAGCCTCCGGTTTATGTAAAAATGCGCATACTTCTACAGAGGCGGCACCCTTATGCTTGAGCTCAGGGATAAGGCCATGCATGGTAGTGCCGGTATCTACAATGTCTTCAAGAATAATCACGTGTCGGTTCGAAATATCTTCCGTAAGTCCAATCACTTCGCGCACTTTCCCCGAAGTAAGCATGCCTTCATACGACGAGAGTTTGATGCTGGCAATTTGAGCAGGGAATGTGGTGCGCTTCAGAAGGTCAGAAGCGAACATAAAGGCACCATTAAGAATCATCAAAAAAATTGGATTCTTATCAGCATAATCGCGGCTGAGCTGGTCGGACACCTTCTCTACCGCTGCGTTAATCTCAGCGGCTGAGAGAGCTGAGATAAAGGTCTTGTCGAGGACCTGAATTTCTGTTTTTGCCATATAGAGCGATATTTGTATGGAATATAATCTCAGTTTTTTAAGCGAATGAGGTTCATGAATTCCTCTCTTGTAGGTTGCTCCTCAAAAACTCCAGAAAATGCAGACGTGACAGTCATGGAGTGCATTTTCTGTACACCACGCATCTGCATGCACATGTGCTCAGCCTCAATTACTACCATCACTCCTTGAGGCTGAAGGGTCTGCTGAATGCAGTCTTTTATCTGGTTGGTGAGACGCTCTTGAAGTTGCAAACGGCGAGCAAACACATCTACTACGCGAGGCAGTTTGGAGAGACCAGTGATCTTTCCGTTGGGAATATAAGCGATATGTACTTTGCCAAAGAATGGCAATAAATGGTGCTCGCATAGGGAATAGAATTCGATATCTTTTACTACCACCATTTGATCGCAGTCTTCATTGAAGATGGCACTTTGCAGAATGGCAACTGGATCTTCATGATAACCCTTGGTAAGAAACTGCATAGCTCTACCTACGCGCTGAGGCGTTTTTACGAGACCTTCGCGATTAGGATCCTCACCGATGAGTGGTAGTGTTGAGCGCACTAATGCACCGATTTGATTAGTGATATCTTCGTTGGGAATAAATGCTTGTAAATCCATAATTACAAATGGCACTTGGCCGAAATTATTAAGTTTGTGGTTATTTCTTTACTGTGATTTGGTCGCGGACAACGTAGGTGTCGCCTTGAAGCTCGGGGAAACGCTTGATGATTTCTGCTTTTAGGTGGTTGGCTTCATCTCGTGTTCGGAAGTCGCCTAAGCGCACTTTCCAAAATGGAGGAGTATAGAGCACATGTACTTCCACTTCTAAGTCTTCTTCTAGGACTTTCTTTTCTAAATCGAAGGCTTCCGCTTTAGCTGTCTGCTGGCTGTTAGAGGAATAAATCTGTACGCGAAATCCAGATATCTCATGGGTTTCGCCCTCTGCACCTGCTATCTTTTCTTCTAGAAGCTTGGTTATCAGCGAATCTTGATGTATTTGTACGCGGTCAACCATGGCATCCTCTAATGCCTTATATTGTTGCGCCATCAGGCATTGGGGTAGGAGCAACAGGATAAATATTATTACTTTTTCTCTCATTGTACTTGATTTTTTAATAGCGGAACGACGATCCACCCACAAACTCGCGGAGCATTGATGTTGGCGGAATTTCCTTCTCTGGGATGGGTTCGAAATATGCGAGGAAATTCAGTAGGCGATAGGCTTCTGAATATTCAGCACAGTATTTGGGTACCTCAGCAAGAATCGGTTCGGCATGGCGTTTGAGTACGGAAAGTTCAAAGATAAGTGCAGAATTAAACATTACATCGGCATTCTCTTGATAAGGATAAATCCATTTTTCCTCACCCTTAATTACGCTTTCGCACCGGGCAATGGTTTCTCTGGCAGAGTAATTGCGATAGCGATAGTCGCGTACGACTCGGCGAATTAAGCGTGTATCCGTTGTAGGGATCCAATTATGGTTGTCAACGTTGATTGTTGTGAGCGCTGATACGTAGATGCGAAAAGTCGCCTGACGTGGAATATTGGGGATGAGTGACGGATTAAGCGCGTGGATACCTTCGAGAATGATGATAGAATCTTTTTCAATCTTGAGCGTATTACCAAGAAAATAACGTTTGCCATCTTCGAAATTATACGTTGGCAATGATACTTCCTTGCCATCAAGCAGGTCTTGCAACTGTGAGCGGAAAAGCTCTAAATCAATAGCATTGATGTTTTCGAAATCGTATTCGCCATTTTCATCCTTCGGCGTATCCACTCGGTTTACGAAGTAATTATCCATGGCTATTGTAACGGGTTTGATACCATTTACGAGCAGTTGGATAGCCAATCGTTTGGAGAAGGTTGTCTTACCAGACGATGATGGCCCGCTGATCAGTACGAACTTTGGCCTACCACCGGGGCGATTGGCTATCATATCGGCTATTTGCGTCACTTTCTTCTCATGAAGAGCCTCTGCCAATTTAATCATATTGAAGGTAGATTTTGTCTTGCAGACGGTATTGAGCTCACCTACGTTGGAAATATTGAGCAAGCGATTCCATCCTACATATTCTGAAAATATGCCGAACATCTTATCTTGCATTACTTCCTCTTCGAGGTGGTCTGGCTGGCGGCGTGCAGGAATGCGCAGAAGCATACCATCGAAGTATGGCTCAAGAGCAAAAATATTGAGGTAGCCGGTAGAAGGAAGCAGCACATCAGTATAATAATCAATGTAATCGCCCATTTTGAAATACCGTACGTATGGATTACCAAGGGTCTTGAAAAGCGATTCTATACCATCAGTACGTTCCTTAAAAAGTTCCGTAGCCTCCTGTATGCGAATCTCTTCTGCAACGACAGGGATATCTGCATCAATCATCTCCTGCATAGTAGTCTGAATCTGACGTACCATGTCAGACGTAAGCAGTCGATCTTCACCATCGCTCCATTGGAGACGGCAGTAATAGCCTTTGGAGATTGGATGCTCAATGCGAAGGTCTGCTTCGGGGTAATTTTTACGAATAGCAGCAGCAAGCACCATGCTCAGCGTACGTACGTAGCAGCGCATGCCTGCAGCACAAGAAATATCTACAAACTCAATATTCTTAGGTTTATAAACGTAGTAATTGAGATCTTCCAAGCGGTAGTTCACCCGTGCTGCAACAGCTCGATATGGCAGTTGAAGACCAATCATATTGTATATTTCGAGCAGATTGCTACCACGTGGTACACTGTAGTGCTGCTCCGTATTGATACAATAGATTTGAATCATATTACTCGAAGGCGTAGTCATACTGATATAGTTTATTAGGATTAATCTTGGCTGAGATGAAGTACAGTTTTGCAGACAGTGACACCGGCTTTGTTTGTTTGGCGAAGAATAACCTCATGTCCATCTGCATCCTTTATGCGTAGGTCGTTGATATGGTGAGTATGTCCTGACACAAACATATCTATGCCATGTGACTGAGGAATGAGGTTAAGATCATACTCTGTCTCGTGTCCTTTTACACCGGGCACATCACTCCCCAAATGAGAAATGCAAATTACGATATCGCAGTGCTCTTTCTGGCGCAGAATCTTGGCAGTTTCGTTGATGGTGGTGAGCGGATCAAGATACGTAATACCCGTGAAATTCTTATAAGAAATAAGATCATCAGGAGCAACGCCCAAACCAAATACTCCTATCCTAACGCCAGCGCGTTGGAGTATCGTATATGGCTTTACAATACCCTCAAGCGCGGTTCCACTAACGTCATAATTAGCTACAACAACTGCGAACTTGGCATCCTGGAGAATTTTTGCAAGCGTGTCAATTCCATTGTCAAATTCATGATTCCCCAACGTGACAGCATCGTATCCCATGCGATTGAGCGCATCTACTTCTACGCGGCCATGGTAAAAATTGAAGTAGGGCGTACCTTGTGAGAAGTCGCCGGCGTCTAATAGAATAAGATTAGGGTCGGCTTCTCGTTCTTTCTTGATATAACCCATTCTGCGAGCATACCCACCTTTGTTAGGGTCACGACTTACATTGGCGGAAATCGGTTCTACCTGAGAGTGAGTGTCGGCTGTTGAGAGGATTGTAATGTAATCAACCTGCTGAGATGAGCAGGCTGCCAAAAACAGCATGAAGAGAATAATGATTGTATTTCGCATAATTGTGCCAGATAAGTTTTTATACAAAAAGCTTTTCTATTTCGTTGATTCGTATGAGATTCATTACAGTTTTACCTTGAGGGGTTTTGCCATAGCGGTCCAATTCAAAAAGTCGATGTACCAAATCGCGCATCTCAGCTTCCGACATTTGCTTTCCGCTCGGGATTGCTGCTTCTTCTGACAGTTGCTGAATAATGTCATCACGCCATTTTTCGCGTGCGCTAAGGCCTTCCTCTTTCAGCATTGATAGAATATTCATTACTGCTTTAGTCGCATTTTCTTCACCTAATATTGCCGGCAAGCCATTTATGCTGAAAGTATTTGGCGAGAACTGATTCAAGTCAAAACCTACGTATCGAAGATCCTTTGCAGCTTGAAGAAGGAGTGTAGTCTCATCAGGTGTGAGGTCAATCAGTTCTGGGAACAATAGTTGCTGCGAAACACCGCGTCGATCTTGGAGAGACTGCCTGATTTGTTCATAAAGTACGCAAACGTGAGCCCGGTGTTGTTCGATTACCAATAAGCCATCGTGTGCAGGCAGTAAAATGTAGCGGCTATATTGAAAAGGAGTCAGCGCAGAAAGATCATCATCAAAAAGGCAAAGCGAGGATTCCACATCTCTACTATTGTAATCGAAAGCATTTGATGGCGAATGATTGATGCTTTTTGAGGGTTGGCGATAGAGCTGTTCCCACCCCGTTATCGTTTGCTTTGAGTGCTGTTCTTCATATTTTGATTGCTGACCATTCTTGGAATTGCTGGATGACGAAGGGCTATCGCTCCATTGTGGAGTAAATGAAGTGGATTGCCGAAAGGGATTGTATGTGGGGTCAAACTGTATCTCGGGGCGAATAATATCTGAGATATTCTTAGCTGGAGCGGGAATCTCAATGTCAGGCTTCGATTCAAAGTCTATTGATGGGGTAACACTGAATTTTCCAAGTGATTCTCTTACGGTGGCCAGCAGAATCTGCCATACAGACTGTTCGTCTGCAAATTTGATTTCTGTTTTAGTAGGATGAATATTTACATCGATTGACTCGGGATTGACGTCGAAATAAATGAAATACGAGGGATTATGGTCAGCAGAAAGCATTCCTTGATAAGCAGTCATTACTGCCTTATGGAAATACGGATGACGCATGTATCGGTTGTTGACAAAAAAATACTGCTGTGCATTCTTCACAGCACATTCGGGTTTGCCAACAAATCCACGAATGGAAATGATTTCAGTATCGCTTTTGAGTTCTACCAGCGAAGAGGTAAATTGCTTGTTGGTACTTTTACCAAATACCTGTTCGATGCGTTGCTTGGCTGTTCCTGCTGGTAAATCAAGTAACACCTCATCGTTATTGCAAATCATGAATTGGCATTGAGGATTCACCAGTACGATTCGATAAAATTCATTGAGGACATTTCTAAGCTCAGTAGCATCTGTCTTTAGAAAGCGCCGCCTTGCTGGAACGTTAAAGAAGAGGTTCTTAATCTTGATATTTGTTCCTACTGGGCAAGCGCATGGTTCTTGAAGGATCACTTCTGAACCGTTGATTTCTAATCGCGTACCCATTTCATCTTCTGCTCTTCGGCTTGCCATCTCCACTTGAGCAACGGCACAAATAGATGCAAGTGCCTCTCCGCGGAAACCCATCGTATGAAGAGAGAAGAGATCTTGAGCGGAGCTAATCTTAGAAGTTGCATGACGCTCAAAAGCCATACGAGCATCTGTTTCGCTCATTCCTTTACCATCATCAATAATCTGAAGTAGCGTTCGCCCTGAATCGTAAAGGAGTATCTGTACATTCGTTGCACCTGCATCCAAGGAGTTTTCTACCAACTCTTTCAAGCATGAAGCAGGCCGCTGAATGACTTCTCCTGCGGCAATCTGATTAGCTACGCTATCGGGCAACAAATGAATAATATCCATAATACAAATAAATATCCTAAGGTGGATATTCTTACTGAGATTACAGTAATACGTAGAATGTAAAAATAAGTAAACAAAGAACTACAATCCAAAGTACTAACTTAGATTGTCGATTGGCTTTCTGGCGAATTGACATATGGTCTTCGTGAGCTTCACGAAATGAGCCTTTATGGAGTGAGGGTGTATAATTAAAGTCTGATGGTTTGGCTCCATCAGTTGCAGTTCCTTCTTTTGCAGCTTTTTCTTCAGCTTCGCGTTTTTCTTGTAAAGCTTTGAGTTTACGCTCCATCTCGTCTTTCTTTGGATCGTAATAAATAGGACGCCAATTCCAAGTAGGCATCTTATTGACTTTAGGAAATAATACGGACATAGTCAATAATTGTTTTGTGCGCGTGACATACGTGCGTGCGCGCGAAATAAGTATAGTGCTACGAGGCTGCCTAACCTTTTTGTTAGGCAGCCTCGGATATGTAAGTTGGCATCAGCCATTAGAAGCTGGTGCGGGGAGTTGCTGCGTATGAAATTTTCAGAGCGTATGCACGACGCAGAGCCTGCTTGATATCTGAAATGATGCCCATGCGAGTCTCTTTATCTGCTTTGATGGAAACGGTCATCAAACCTTGATCCGATTCGTTCATAGCGGAACGCTCGTTAACGATATAATCTTCAATTTCAGATACCTCAGCAAATGCATCATCAAGCTGAATACGAGTTTCTGCACCATACTGCTTCTGAAGGTCGCGGGTAGGCGTACCTACATACACGTAGCGGATAAGTGACTTCTTCTCCATCTTGGTAAGCTCTGTGGCTTGAGGGTTGTTAATCTGAACCTTATAAGTGACCTCTTTCATTGAGGTTACGGTCATGAAGAAGAACAACAGCATGAAGATAATATCTGGAAGCGAAGAGGTGTTCAGTGCGGGCATCTCGCGCTTTTCATTTTTACGTATCTTTGCCATTATTTGTTTCCTCCATAATTTTTCGGTTCAGCTTCTGAAATTTTCATCGGAAGAACTTTTTGTACAAGTTTCTGTTGATCCTCATCAAGGTCAGCGAAGCTCTTACCCCACTGGCGCTTGGAGAATTCATCACGCAGTTCATTGTAAGCTGCTACGAGTTCGTTCTGAACGTCCAGATACGATTGATAGCGGGTGTCGACGTCGTTTTGTACAGAAATTACGTGGTCAGGCGTATAGGTCACCATACCGAGACCTTCGATATTTTCCGTAAAACGCTTCGGCAGTTTTGCATCATCGTTCGGGTTCTCAATGAACTCTTTGGCCTTTTCGCGGAGCTGCTTTACATCCATAAGTTCACCTTGAACGAGGAGTTGGTTAGCTGAGTTGATCTTCACAACGAAGAGGTTTCGTTGGTTAATCTCGCTTTCCTCTACCTTCTGATTTGGATCAGGAGGAGCCGGAAGACGGCGAGCAAGACCTTGACTAACATCCATTGAGGTGGTAATCAGGAAGAAAATAAGCAGCAAGAACGAGATGTCGGCCATTGAAGAGGCATTAATTGCCGGGACTTTTCTACTTGCCATAGTTAATTTTCCTTATTAATTCGCAGTTTACAATTTATTTTTTTACGCGGGTATAAATAGCGCCCCAAATAATGCAGCCGATAACGCCTAAGAAGAGAGCGTAAACAGCATAAATCATCATATCAGAGAGCTGTGCCCAGAAGCCTTCATTGTCAGCACCTTCGTAACCGATAATCTCAAGTTTTTCGGGGCTGCCAAGGAACCAGCAAACGACAAAGAGAAGAATGAACGCTACTAATACACCGAGGGTAAAGAGAGCCTTCTTACTATCTTTCTTGAAGTTTGCTACGAAGCCAGCAATTACGAAAATAAGAGTAACAAGAATGGCTGCAGCGAAATATACATAATTGGTACCAAGGAAGAGCGTGGTGAAGTTAGGAACATCAAGGATATCGCCTGCTACTTCATAACCCTCTGCAGTATTGCCACCGAAGAAGAGGACGCATGCTGCAATGATGCCGAAAATAAGCATCACCCAAAGGGATACCTTAGGAATCAAATCATACTTTTTCATGATGGAATAAATAGTTATAAGTTAAACTTCAGTTGTAAGTGATCGGCTGATCAGGAATAGTCTTATAACTAATTATTTCTTAGCTGCGTCAAAGCGAACAACGATGTCGAGGAGGGAGATAGAAGCATCTTCCATTTCGTTAACGAGACCCTCAACGAGAGAAAGGATGTAGTTGTAGAATACCTGAAGGATAATTGCAATAATCAAACCTACGAGGGTGGTAAGAAGAGCAACCTTGATACCGCCTGCAACAACGGTAGCAGACATATCACCAACCTGCTGAATCTTATCAAATGCCTGGATCATACCGATAATGGTACCCATGAAACCCATTGAAGGAGCAATTGCGATAAAGAGGGTAATCCAAGAGAGGTTCTTCTCGAGGAGACCGAGCTGAACGCCACCATAGGAAGCAACAGTCTTCTCTACAACTTCAACGCCTTCATCGTAACGGCTGAGGCCCTGATAGAAGATAGATGCTACCGGACCGCGAGTGTTACGGCAAACGTCGAGTGCTTTTTCCATACCGCCATTGTTGAGAGCTGCCTCTACGTTAGCGAGAAGCTTCTTCGTGTTGGTCTTAGCGAGAGAGAGGTAAATGATACGCTCAATGCAAAGAGCGAGACCGAATACCAAGCAGAGGAGGGTTGCAGCCATAAAGCCAGCACCACCTTCAATGAACTTGGTTTTAAGAGCTTTGTGGAGAGCTACGAGACCGCCCTCTTCAGCTACTTCTTCAGCTGCTACTTCAGCTACCTCAGCAGCAACTTCTTCTTCAACTACCTGTTCAGTGGTTTCTGCAGCAGGAGCTGCTTCTTCTTGAGCCATTACAGCAACGCTACCAAAGCTGAGCATTGCGAGTACCGTAAGGGTTGCAAATACTTTTTTCATTGTGTTTGTGTTTTTGAGTTATTTAATTTAAATGTATTTTTCTGATAAATTCTGCCGTTCGGTCTTCGTGTTCCTCATCGGGGTAGCGCGCGCGTAAGGGAACCACCCCGCTGAATGCACATGCACCAGCGTAGATTTGAGTAAAAGATTATTTTTACGTAATCTTTCGTTGCGGAGAGACGGGGATTCGAACCCCGGAAACCCTTTTGGAGTTTACACGCTTTCCAGGCGTGCCTCTTCAACCACTCGAGCATCTCTCCTTGTGAGAAAATGAGCATGATTCAGCCCGTTTTCTACACGTAATTTCATTTTCGGCCGTAAAATTACAAAAAAAAAATGATATAGCAATAAGTTTTTTTAAAAAAAACGTTTTTTTTGCCTATTTTATACCAAAAAGTATCCTTGAAGCCCTATTTGTAAGCTCAATTACCTCATTTTCGCTCACTCTGTAGGTTTCACTCAGTTTACTGACCACATATTTCAAAAATCGACTCTCATTAGGCTTTCCCCTATATGGGACGGGGGTCATATAGGGTGCATCCGTTTCTAGCACAAGTTGTGATAATGGGATAGGATTGTGATTCCCTTCGGATGGACAAAGCGTTTGAGCCAACTTGCAGTTTTTAAATGTGATTACTCCTCCTATTCCGAGATACCATCCCATTTGAATATATGCGTCAGCAATCTCTCTGCTTCCGCTAAAGCAATGCATCACTCCACGGAGCGTTTTGCCTTCCATTTCTGCTTCATGGCAAACCATCCGAACTATATGGAGAGTGTCTTCTGATGCATCACGAGAGTGAACCATTACGGGTAAGTTAAGTTTTACAGCCCATCGGAGTTGTTCAATAAACGCATCCTTTTGCTCGTTAGCAAATTCTTTTGACCAATAGTAGTCGAGTCCGATTTCACCAATTGCTATCACTCCTTGACCTGCTTCAGGATAGCATCCTATTTGATTGATGGCTTCACGAATATGCAGTAGATTGTCTTGCCAATCTTTTTTCACTTCCTCGGGATGGAGCCCAAGCGCTGGGTATAAATAATTTGGGAAGGCTTTGCAAACGCGCATCACAGATTCTACGGACTGCATATTAATGCCCGGAACAAGTATTGCCTCTACGCCAGCCTCACGCTGACGCGCCACAATAGCCTCCAGTTCTGGAAGAAAAATCCCATCGTCAATATGGCAATGTGTATCAATCATATTCAATGTTTATTTTGCCCGATAAAGCAAACTGCTGTCACCATAAGAAAGGAATCGAAAATCATGTGCGAGTGCATAGTCATATATTGTATGCCAATCGCCTTTTACGAATGCACTCACCAAAAGCAATAGGGTTGATTTTGGCTGATGAAAATTCGTAATCATTTGTTCTACAATGCGGAATTGGAAGCCCGGCTCGATCATTATTTGTGTATCTGCATGTAGCACACCTTGCTCGGTAGCATCCAAATAATCCAGCAAATAGTCGAGAGCTTGCTCTGTCGAAATCACATGATCTTCTTTGTAAGGTTCAAACTGTTCGACATGCAAATCTTTTCCAGCATGCACTCTTTCTCCTAAATAGTAAAGCGATTCCAACGTGCGAACGCTCGTAGTACCAACCGCTACAATATGGCCAAGGTAGTTTCTTACGTCTTGAATCACCTGTTTCGGAACAGCAATGATTTCCGTATGCATAGTATGTTCGTTGGCATCTGCTGTTTTTACGGGTTGAAACGTGCCAGCCCCAACGTGCAATGTCAGTTCTGCCGTTCGAATTCCTCTTTTGTGAAGGTCTTCGAGCACGCGCTCTGTAAAATGCAAACCGGCTGTAGGTGCAGCTACGCTTCCCTTTATGCGCGAATAAACCGTTTGGTAGGTGCGCAAATCAGACGCCTCAGTATTACGATTCAAATAGGGTGGGATAGGCAACTCGCCCATAGCGTCAAGTATTTCTGCAAAAGAGATAGTAGAATCATCCCAAGAAAACTGCACTTGATGCGTATTACCTGAGGTGGATTTGCGTTCAGCGGAAAGCGTTACGCGAAAGTTCTCTTTCTCAACGTGCAACGAGAGATTACCTGACTTCCATTTCTTGAGATTACCAATCATGCATTTCCAAATGCATCCTTGGGTGCTTGAAAGTGAAAGTTGGTAGTCCGATGGTTCGATGGGAGCCAAACAGAAGATTTCAATGCGAGCGCCTGATTCTTTATGAAAAATCAGTCTCGCTTGAATCACGCGCGTGTTATTATATATAAGGAGAGCATCATGAGGAAGATAATTTCCAATGGAGCGAAAATGGTCTTCCGTAATGCCGCCATCACGATAAATCAACAGTTTTGAAGAATCGCGTTCGTCAAGTGGATATTTAGCGATTCGCTCATCGGCTAATGGGTAATTATAGTCTTCAATCAGAATTTGCTTCATAATAGCCTCTTCTTTATTTCTTTTTCTTATTTACTGCAGAAGGATTTCCGTTCAGTGCGTGATGCTTAGAATGTTTTGCGATTGCCATCTTTATTGTCATTTTTTCCGTTTGTCATTAGAAAACTTGCGGTCATGTGCTCCTGCTGAGCGCTTGTGTGTTTGATAAGTATGATGCTTGTATTCAGATTCTTCTCTTTTTATAATCTTTCCTTCAGCCAAAGCCTTTTTATATTCTTTATGTTCGCCAGAAAAGAGTTCATATTGGTTAAAGCGGCATTCCAAATCGCCATTTAGAATCGGAATCCGTTTGCTCGGTTTAAGCCCAATGCACTTCATGGCTTCTTCGTTTGAAGAAATAATCCAAGCAGAAGAACCGGCAAATTGCTGCTTTAAGACATTGCCAATTTCTTTATATAAATTGCAAATATCTGAATCCGCTCTCAAGCGTTGGCCATATGGTGGGTTAATAACCACGAATGCATTTTTCGAACTGGGCTTCAAGTCTTGTATGCGGCACATCTTCACCGAAATGTATTTCTGCAAACGAGCGGCAGCAATATTTTTTTCGGTTACTTTCGTACAGTAGAAAGAGGCGTCAGAGCCATATATATGATAATTAAATTCTTTCTCTAAAGAGTCGTCGTTGTAAATCTCATTGAAGAGTTCTGCATCAAAATCCGGCCATTTCTCAAATCCGAATGATTTGCGGTAAATCCCGGGGGCAATACCTAACGCAATTAATGCTGCTTCAATGAGGAAAGTACCGCTACCGCACATCGGATCGTAAAAATTGGATTGCCCATTCCATCCAGAAAGAAGCAGCAGCCCCGCCGCTAGGGCTTCATTGATGGGAGCTTCTGTAGAAGCCTCTCGCCATCCTCGCTTATGAAGCGACTCTCCTGAAGAGTCGAGGGATATTGTAACATTTTCACCCGATATATGCACATTAATCATAATATCCGGCTGGCTGACTTTGACAGAAGGACGAGCTCCTTCTTTCTGGCTGAAATAATCAGCAATGCCATCTTTAACGCGATAGGTTACATAAGCAGAATGGCGGAATGAATCTGAGTATACGGTTGCGTCAATAGCAAACGTATTGTTTACTTTCAAATATTCTTCCCATCGAATGGATTTTACTTTCTCATATACATCATCGGCATCTTTTGCGTGGAAACTTACAATGGGTTTAAGAATGCGTGATGCTGTTCTTAAGCATAAATTTGCACGATACATGAGAGCTTTGTCACCCATAAAACTTACAGCGCGACGTTCAATTTGAATTTCGTTCGCACCTAATTCGACCAATTCTCTGGCCAAAACTTCTTCTAGACCCTTAAAGGTCTTTGCTACCATTCTGTATTCCATATCTTCAAATACAAAAAAAGCGAAGTACACAGACTTCGCTCTTTCGTCAATTGCGCGGAAAGAGAGGGATTCGAACCCCCGGAGCCTCTCAGCTCGCCGGTTTTCAAGACCGGTGTAATCGACCACTCTACCATCTTTCCTAAATACATATCCGCCTGGCATATTACATCTTCGCCTCCGCGGATAAGATTGCTTCCGAGCCAAAAATCATCGTGCCGACAATCTTCGTAATCGAAAGCGGGTGCAAAAGTACTACTTTTTTTTGAATTCTACAACTTTTTTCGTAATTTTTTTTGAAAAAGTAGTAAAAAGTTTGCATAAGTCCGCAAAATGTATTAATTTTGCATCGTGATTTTTTCATAGTATTAGATTTAAAGGTTAATTACGGATGAGGATCGTCGGGACGACGGTTCTCATTTTTTATATGTAGAACTATGATTCATTTCTGTTTTCCACAACTTCTAAGCGATACAACTTGTCGCCTCTGTGGAGGAGCTTGTCAGTTTTCATAGAGAAAAACACGCCCTTAAGTGCAGTTTTCGTTTCTGCAGAAGCGGCTTTTCGTGCTTCAGCAAGATTTTGACCGGCAGCAATAATGCTTTTTTCTGACTGCTTCATATCAATCCGGATATTTGCTAACGTGCTTTCGTATGCTCCTGTTGTTTCGCCAGTTACGAGATACTCTTCGCCTTCAGAAATAGCAGCGGCTTCTACCAAAACTTCGGCTACCCCAATTTGCTTGAAGTAATTGGTGATTTTACCAACATATACTTTCTTCCGGGTTGCCAAACTGCCGTATCTGTGAGTCCACTCACCTAAATGTTGCCCCAAATAATAACCATCCCACCATCCACGGTTGAATACGCGGGCCATTTGTTGCGTCCACATTTTCAGTTTGTCTTCAATCGTTGGCAACCCCTGAGCTCGCAGCATATCGTTTTCTTCTTCTGTTCTATTATATTCGCCTGCTTCATAGGCTGCAATGGCTTGCTTATAACATGAAACGACCGTACGCACGTACTCTGCGCCACGCGCACGTCCCTCAATTTTAAAGACCGTAACACCAGCATCCAGCATCTTATTCAAGAAATGAATTGTCTTAAGATCCTTGGGCGACATGATGTATTGATTATCAATGTCAAGTTCGTTGCCGGTCTCTTTATCACGTACGGTGTAACCACGTCGACATACTTGTACGCATGCTCCACGATTAGCCGAGGCATTGTAATTGTTGAGCGAAAGATAACATTTCCCACTCACAGCCATACATAATGCACCATGACAGAACATCTCTATTCGAATCAGTTCGCCTTTGCGGCCACGGATGTCCTGCTCAATAATATCTCTGTGAATTTGCGCTACTTGCTCCATATTTAATTCGCGCGCGAGCACGACTACATCAGAGAACTGGGCATAAAAACGAAGTGCTTCCGTGTTAGCAATGTTTAATTGCGTGGAAAGATGCACTTCTACTCCCACCTCATTGGCATATTGCATCACTGCTATATCGGAAGCGATGATGGCATCCAAGCCGGCTTCTTTGGCGTTGTCCACAATTGTGCGCATTAGTGGCAAATCTTCCGGGTACATCACCGTATTGAGTGTGAGATAGGTACGCACTCCGGCTTCTCGGCATCGGCGAACGATTATATGAAGATCTTTCGTGGTAAAATTCGCGCTGCTTCGAGCGCGCATATTCAAATATTCAATGCCGAAATAAACAGAATCGGCACCTGCTTCAATAGCAGCTGCCAGACTCTCCCAACTCCCAACAGGAGCCATTATTTCTGTCTTATTCATCGACGAAAAAATATGTAATAAATAGTCAAACCGATTATCTTACACGCAGTTTTCTGCCTTCGCGAATGATTGTGGTTTCCTTAATGCCATTTAAGCGGCAGAGAGCTTTAACCGTTGTATTGTTTCTGCGAGCAATGGCAGATAGATTGTCACCTTTACGTATGGTAACGTATTTTGGTGCACTTCCTGAACCGCTTACGCCGGCAGCAGACTTGCGGTAACCAAACGTACCGGCTTTCGTAATGGTATATACACTGTCACATTTCAGTTGACCGGTAGAATAATCAATCACCTGCTCGGGGTTAAACGCATTGCCTAAATAGCGGAACTCGAAATGCAAGTGCGGACCAGTAGAACGTCCGGTGCTACCGCCCAATCCAAGCACATCTCCGGTAAACACGCGCATGTTCTCATCTACGAGCGGTGTTGTCATGTGACCATATACCGTTTCCAAGCCATTGTCATGACGAACTACTACGTAATGGCCGTAACCCTTAGGATCCCAACCTACGATTCGAACTTGTCCGCTGAAAGCCGAACGAATAGAGTCGCCTATCTGCAGTTTGATATCCGTACCATAATGGTATCTGTATCGGCGCGGTCCGAATTTCGAAGTGACATGACCGGGATGGGGCAACGTAAAGCCTCGCATGTCAATTTGAATGGAGTCTTGCATAGAGTCAACCGGAACCTTATATGGATTAACGTGATCGCGCGTCCATATAGTATAGATATCAGAAGCTGGATGGTCTTCCATCAAGTCGTCGGTCTCGTCGTTGTAAATACGGCGATAGATATTCGGGCGATCGGCCAACTGAAACACACAATGGTGAGGCATAGCGGCTGAATCATCCGAACAAATAAAAATGGTATCGTTGCGAACTTCAAAGTGAAGTCCTTCAGGTAGCCCGTCTTGTGCAAAAGCAGAGAGCACACTTAAAAGGGCAAATAATACAATAACGTAGTTTCGCATAGTGGAGATAGGGGGAGTCGAACCCCCGTCCAAACAAGGAACCAACAGGCTTTCTACATGCTTATCTTGGCCTTCATTTTCGTGCATCGGCAAGACCCAAGCCACCAACCAATGCCTTATCTGCTAAATTTTCGCTTCCGATGCGCAGCCATCGTCAGCTATCTCCGATATTCTTGCACCGCATAACCCAAACGCCTCGAAGAGCGGGCAATGGAGCGATGTCTCGTTTCGGCACCTGGTGCCGAAATGAAGCTTATCTACTATACTTCGATTAAGCAGCGAGAGCGTAAGAATTTTCGCCAATTAAGAGTCGTAGGATCGTGATTAAAGAGCTGCCCCTACAGCGCTCTGCATGCTTACTTGCAGATTCTACCTGCTGTCAAAACCAAATATCCCCAGATAGAATGTAAGAATCGAATTACAAAATTCGTGCCGTTTCTTACATAATAAAGATAAAAAAATCGCCCAAGCGGACGCCTGGGCGACCTTTTATGAATGAGTTACTTTACAATTGCGAGGAAAGCAGAGTCTTCTGCAAACTTCGCAAATTCAAGATCCTTAGCTGCTTTAGCCTTGAGCGTTGTATCCTTAGCTACAGCAGTCTTCAGGTTTGAATAAACGCCATCGCGATCATTGGTGCGAGCAGCCACCACAGCCTTGAGGTAAGCAGTAGTAGCGTTAGGCTCTGCTACTGCATCGAGGGTCTTGCGAGCAGAAGCGTAGTCCTCGTTTAGAATTTGCTGAACAGCAGCGTTGTTGGAAACAGTATTGCCGTAAGCCTTGGTTGCTGCGTTGTAGTCACCCTTCATGGTGTAATAGGTGCCCATTGCAGCGTTCAAGTTGGCCGAAGTACCAGCTGCTTTGCCGAGATACTCTTCTGCTTTCTTCAAATCGCCTTGAGCCATAGCAGCAACACCAGCGTTGTAGTTTACGTCAGGGTTGTTGGGCTCAATAGCCAAAGCCTTAGCATAGCAACGCTTAGCTGTTTCTACATCACCATTCTCGAAATAAATCAAACCAGCATTGTTGAATGCGCGGCAGTCATTGGGGAAGAGTTCTTGGCACTTGTTGTAAAGCGCAAGTTTCTCGTTCTTGTCAGTCGTGAGGGTAGCAGCATAAAGAAGCTCGTCAACGCTAAGCGAAGCAGGGTTCTCCTTTGCAAGCTTAGCAATCTCTTCGTCTGACTTACCGATGAGGTAGGTGGTGAGAACGAGGCGGCTGCGACGAAGCTGCGGAAGAATATCTTCAGCGAGGTTGGTGAATACAGAAGAGAGGTTCTTAATCTGAGCCTCACGCTCTTCCGGATCAGAATACATAGAGAGCACGCGAAGAACGAGATCCTTATCTTGAATGTTTGAGTTCTCTACGAGTGTCTTGAAGCCTTCCCAGTCTTCAGCGGTGGTAGCGCCTTCAATGTCAACTTTGATTTTTGCTTTCTTAAGAGCACGAGCAAGGAAACGTTCTGCTACTTTCTGACGGCTGTCTGCCAAACCTTCGTTGAGGGAGGTGGCGCCATCCGGAGAAGCGTAACCGATAACTTCAAGTGAAGCTACTTCTTTGTTCTCTGCATCGTTTGCGTCCTTAATGGCTGCTTGAAGGTCCTTAATCTTCTGAGATTTGGTCTCAGAGTTGCGGAGTTCTGCCTGCTGGATAAGGAATTTGATGTCAGCCTCAGTCATCTCTTCAATGATGCGCTGGAACTTATCACTTGTTACTGCACCTTTGTTGTCGTTCGCTTTAGTGTTCTTTACCGTAGCAATCACACCATCAGCGACCTTAACATCCGGTTGCTCATATTCTTTATTGCCCTTCGTTGCACGGAAGCGGAGATATAACTCGCAAACGGCCATCTCTTCCTGATATTCGCAGCGGAAAGTCTGCTTATACGTGCCGCCGTTAGCATACGAAACAACCTTACCATTAACTTTAGCTTTTTCGCCTACATACGTAACGGTCTCGCCAAGTACTTCCTTGCCGTTGAACTTGAGCACGGGAGTAACCTCCAAAACACCTTTACGAATGAATTTCTTCTCAGGGAAAGTTCCTGTAATTTCTGCCGTTATGGCATTGCCTACAACTGTAAGCGGGTTAGGATTGCAACTGAGCTGCTCCGGAGTAGGAGTAGTCTTGCAAGACGTCATCAATGCGAGCGCAAAGATGGACAAAAGAAATAAACTTTTTTTCATAAATATTATATATGAGTGTGTAAAATAATATGTTATTTTGATTCGAATGGGCACTCTACCACAATTACGACTGCAAAGGTAATAAAATATTTTGATACTGACAAGTTTAAGACGTTTTTTTATTAAAAAAAGCTTATTTTTTGTAATTTTTCTGCAAAAACGATGCCCAATTGAAAAAAAAGCAGTATTTTTGCATCGGATTATGCAAGTGCATACCTCTTCGCGTACAACAATAAACAAAGAAAATGACGAAACTGGTAATTTTTGATCTTGACGGCACATTGCTAAACACCATTTCAGATCTTGGCGAGGCATGCAATTATGCTCTCCAGACGAATGGTTTTCCATCGCATCAACTTTCGGAATATCCGGCGATGGTGGGTAATGGTGTAAATAATCTCATTCTTCGTTCGCTACCTCCGGAAAGCAGAAGTATGGAAGAGGTGATGCACATCAAGCCTGATTTTATTCATTATTACAATACTCACAATCGCATCCATACCAGCCCTTATCTCGGCATCGTAGATGTGCTTAAGCAACTTAAGCTGTGGAACATCCGTTTGGCGGTTGCATCCAATAAATACAACGAGGCAACGCAGGCGCTCATTCGGTACTACTTCGGCGATGATATGTTTGACGTGATTTTGGGCGAACGACTTGGAGTAGAACGCAAACCCAATCCTCAGATTATTTACGATATTTTCGCTACTCCCAGCATCAAGGGGTGTACGCCGGAAGAAACGCTTTATGTAGGCGATTCGGATGTAGATATGCAAACTGCTCATAATGCCCGTCTTACCGCAATCGGTTGCACATGGGGGTTCTGCACGCGCGAAAATCTGCTGGATAATCATCCGGATTTTATTGCTGAACAACCATCTGATATTTTATCATTCATACAAAAATGAAACCTATATTTGTATCTCTTGTCAGCATCTTTCTGTTGCTTAGCTGCAGCGGCATGTCAGATGCAGAAAAAGCTGCCGCACTCGTTGATTCCGCTCGCAGCTTGGTGATTGCGGGGCAACTTAACGAAGCCAAAATCCGATTAGACTCCGTGCATTATTCGTATCCTAAGTGTGTAGCTCAGAGGCGATTAGCAAAAGACTTGCAAGATTCAGTTGTGTTTATTGAAGCTCAGCGTACGCTCTCTTATTCTGACTCGTTACTCGCTATTGTTCAAGCACAAGCAGACCCCCTACTCAAGAAGTTCACGTATGAAAAGCAAGAGCAATATGAAGACCATGGACGCTATGTGCATAGGCTGTTGAGAACTGATAAAAATCTTGAAAGATGTTATCTGCAAGTGTATATTACAGATGATTATCAAGCGATGGTAAAAAGTTATTATGCTGGAAATTCGGAGCTCATACAATCTTCTATAGAAATGCAGGCAGCTGATGATAATCAGCAATTTAGCGGCAATGAGCACCACTTTACGCTGCCCACCTCGCCGGCTCATAGAAGTATATTCTCGCTGCATAACGACCGCTCGCTAGAGTTGCTGAATTTTGTAAGCAGTCATATGGGCGATCGTATTCGCGTGAATCTCGTAGGAATGAGGGGCTCGAAGCCTGCCAATTACGTGTATTACCTATCAGATAATGAAAAAAATGCTATCCAAGATACCTACCAATTGGGTATCTTTATGATGGATATTCATAAACTAGAAGAAGCCATCCGAATAGCCAATTTGCAAATCAATAAGTATCAAAAAAATCACTGTGAAAGCAGGTAAAAAGTAGCATATGTTGTAAAACATAAAAATTTTCTTTGCTGATTCAGATTTTTTTTGTATCTTTGCAGCGCTTTATGATTTTATATTGCATTTTTACACCTTAAAAATTCTGAATACACTAAAGAAATGAAAGAATTGACAGATTTTATTGCAGCAAAATTGCTGAAAATGAAGGCTATCAAAATCCAACCAAACAATCCCTTTGAATGGGGTAATGGATGGATATCTCCGATATATTTTGATAGCCGCAAGATATTGTCGTATCCGCATGTGCGCTGCCAAATAAAAGTGGAGCTCGCGCGCGTACTAATTGAGACATACCCTGACGTAGAATGCATTGCCGCTGTAGCCCCCAATGCGATTGCTATAGGTTATTCGGTAGCAGAGGATTTAGGGCTGCCGTTTGTGTATGTACATGGCAGGCCCAAAGATCATGGCCTTGAGAATTGTATTGAAGGCGATCTCCGTCCGCGTCAGAAAGTGGTGATTATCGAAGATCAGGTTTCGGAAGGAAAGTATTGTACGAAAGTGCAAGATGCGCTCCAAAAAGACGGCTCTATCGTAATGGGAATGATTTCCATTTTCGATTATGAACTTACTGTTGGTCAGCAACATCTAAAGAAGAATGCGCTCCAGAACCGCTCGCTTACATGTTTTAATTCCATTATTAACTATGCCATTCAGTCTGGAGTACTATCGCCCGAAAACGAGGAGATAATGCGTATGTGGCAACGAGCTCCGCAAGAATGGAGAAAAAAGAAATAAGTATGGCTGAACAGAAATACGAAAGTAAGATTGCATCCTCGACCTCGTCAGCGCAAGACATTTATCGCGTAATGAGCGACCTCACCAATATCGAAAAGGTGAAAAATCTTATTCCGCAGGATAAGGTCAAAGAGATTGTTGCAGAAGAGGATAACGTACGATTTAAAGTAGATGGTATTGGTCAGATGATTGGTTTTCGCATAGAGGACCGCATAGAGAACGATACTATTAAATATGGCCTTGAGAATATTCCCATGGAAGGGCATTGCTGGATTCAGCTCAAAGAGGTGGCTCCCGGTGATACCCGCATCAAGCTTACCATTAAAGCTGACATGCCTGCGATGATTAAAATGATGGTAGGTAATAAGCTCCAGCAGGGCATAGATAAAGCAGCGGAGATGTTAGCTCAGATGCCATTCTCTCAAATGTAAGTGTTAGCCTATTGTCTGCCTTTAAACTTTTTGTATTATTTTGAAACGCAAAATTAAAATACATCGCGAAGGAAGAAACATAATTGTGTTCCTTACGTTTGCCATTTTTGTCATCAATGTGCCGGTATTTTTATATACCCCACATTGGATTTCTGCCGTAATACTCGTGCTTACGGCTGCTTTGCTCTTGTTTACCACTTATTTCTTCCGCAATCCGCTTCGCATCTTGGATGTTGATGACCCCAATTTCCTTATTTCGCCTTGTGATGGCCGCATCGTTGTGATTGAGCCTGTCTTTGAGCCCGACTATTTTAAGGAAGAAAGGCTGCAAGTTAGTATTTTCATGAGCCCGTTTAATGTACATGCCAATTGGTATCCAATTGAGGGTGAAGTCGTTCGCAGCGAGCACCAGAGCGGTAGGCATATGGGGGCATGGTTGCCCAAATCTAGTACAGAAAACGAACGTTCGCTCGTTGTTATCCGTACGCCTAAGAACCAAGAGATTATGATTCGTCAAGTGGCTGGCGCTATGGCTCGAAGAGTAGTTACTTATGCCAAAGCAGGAGGGAAATGTCATCGGAATGAGCACCTTGGATTTATCAAGTTGGGATCACGAGTAGATTTGTATCTCCCGCTCAATACTGAGATTTTTGTAGATTTTGGTGACCATGTAAAAGGTAATGAGACCATTATCGGTAAGCTCCGTCTAACGAATGAGACGACAAATGTAGATAAGCTCGTAGTTTCATCAGAGGAATAATATTTCTCAGTTAGCAGGCGGCCATAAACATTAAAATTAATTTCATAACCCACAATTAATAAACTTTTACCGGTGGGAAATAACACACTCACCATACTTTATTATGGATAAATTTCAGGAACTTTTTGAACTGTATAAGTTGGAAATGACCGATCAGCAGGTGACGGATGAAGTCAACCGCATTATCAATGCACATTTTGATGAAAACAACAACGTTGAGGTATGGAAGCAATGTCTCAGCCAGATAGATCTTACTACGCTCAATGGTGATGATACCGTAGAGAAAGTGCAGAGAATGGCTGAGAATGTCAATCATTTTCAAGAACAATTTCCAGACCTCCCCAATGTCGCATCTATCTGCGTTTATCCGGCTCTTGTAGAGACGGTTAAAGAGCATCTCACTGCTCCGGGTGTAGGCATTACCTCGGTTGCCGGTGGTTTCCCCGCTTCGCAGACCTTCATCGAGGTCAAGGTGGCAGAAGTGGCGCTCGCAGTGGCAGCCGGTGCAACGGAAGTGGATATCGTGCTCTCGCAAGGCAAATTCCTTGAGGGGCGTTATGATGTGTGCGCAGAGGAGATTGAAGAACAGAAATCTGCAGCTCGAGATGCGCATTTTAAGGTGATTCTCGAAACGGGTGCCCTCAAGACTGCAGATAATATCGCTAAGGCATCGGTGTTGGCTATGGCTGCTGGAGCTGATTTTATCAAAACAAGCACCGGCAAGATTTCTGTAGCGGCTACCTTAGAGGCTACTTACGTGATGTGTAGTATGATTAAGGCATGGTACGAGAAAACAGGCCAGAAGGTGTGTTACAAGCCGGCAGGAGGCGTAAGCACTACAGAACAGGCTGTACAGCATTATACCATTGTAAAGGAGATTCTTGGTGAGGAATGGCTTAACAATACCAGTTTCCGCTTTGGCGCATCCTCGCTCGCCAATAAGATTCTCAGCTCTATTCAGGGTGAATCAGTAAGTTATTTCTAATAAGTAATGATATGAACAAAATCATACGTAAGAAATATTTTTCAGAAAATGTAGTGGAGCTTCAGGTTGAGGCTCCACTCATTGCGAAATCTCGTCGTGCAGGTCATTTCGTGATTGTGCGTGTAGATGAGCAAGGTGAACGTATGCCGCTCACCATTTCTGATGCCGACGTAAAACTGGGTACCATCAACTTAGTGGTGCAGAAGATTGGCGTAAGCAGTACAAAACTATGTAACCTCGAAGTGGGAGATCAGATTGCTGATCTCGTTGGACCGCTCGGTAAAGCTACGAATATCCAAAACTATGGCACTGTCGTGTGTGCTTGTGGTGGCGTAGGTGCGGCCCCAATGCTTCCAATTGCAGCTGCGCTTAAGAAAGCAGGCAATAAGGTGATTGTAGTGCTAGCGGCTCGTACGCGCAAACTGATTATTCTGGAAGAACAACTTCGCGCAGTATCCGACGAACTGATTATCATGACCGATGATGGTTCGTATGGTCAGCAGGGTCTTGTGACTCAAGGCGTAGAGCTAGTGATCAACCGCGAGCCGGTGCATAAGTGCGTAACGATTGGGCCTGCTATCATGATGAAGTTCGTAAGCCTGCTTACAGAGAAATACGAAGTACCTACGGAGGCGTCTTTGAATACGATTATGGTAGATGGTACGGGCATGTGTGGAGCTTGCCGCGTTACGGTAGGAGGCAAAACGAAGTTCGTTTGCGTGGATGGTCCGGAGTTTGACGCACATCAGGTGGATTGGAACGAGATGCTCACGCGTATGGGTGGGTATAAGGTAGAAGAAAGAGAATCGTTTGAGCGTTATAAAGCCCTATCAGACCAAACTGCGGCCAATATCTGCAAAACAGAGAAAAAGCCAGAAGAAGAATTGGCGAGTACTAAGCAAACGGCTGAAGCGGACAATCTAAATGCTGATGACAATCCGTTGACTGCTAAAGAACGAGCATCCCTTCCGCGCGTAGTGATGCCCTCGCTCGACCCGACTATTCGTGCCACCTCGCTCTACGACGAAGTCAATCAAGGCCTCAGTATCCAGCAAGCTATGCAAGAGGCTAAGCGGTGCTTACATTGTAAGAATCCAGGCTGCGTTGAGGGGTGTCCGGTAGGCATACAGATTCCTACGTTCATCTCCCTCATTGAGCAAGGAGATATCCTTGGTGCGGCTGCGGTGATTAAAGAGTCCTCCACCCTGCCCGCTGTATGCGGCCGTGTGTGTCCGCAAGAGAAACAATGCGAGAGCAAGTGTATCCACCATAAGATGAAGCACGAACCGGTAGCTATAGGTTACCTCGAGCGCTTTGCTGCGGATTATGAACGCGAGTCTGGGATGATGGCCCTACCCCAATGTGCACCCGCTAATGGAAAACGAATAGCGGTAGTAGGTAGTGGTCCTGCTGGATTGACGTTCGCTGGCGACATGGCTAAATGGGGCTATGATGTCACCGTCTTCGAGGCGCTTCATGAGATTGGCGGCGTGCTCAAATACGGCATCCCTGAATATCGCCTTCCGAATAAGATTGTAGATGCAGAAATTGATAGCCTCCGTCGCATGGGTGTGTGCTTTGAGAAAGATACGATTATCGGCAAGACCATCACGATAGAGGAGCTTCGCAATACGTTTGATGGCATCTTCGTTGGAACGGGTGCGGGCTTGCCTCGCTTCATGGGTATCCCGGGTGAGAATCTGAATGGCGTAATGAGTTCAAACGAGTACCTCACGCGTGTGAACCTGATGGGGGCTTCTCGCGAGGAGATGGATACGCCCGTTCTTCGTGGTAAGAACGTAATTGTCGTTGGAGGTGGAAATACGGCTATGGATGCCGTACGAACCGCCAAACGCTTGGGCGCAGAGCATGCTACTATCGTGTATCGTCGTTCGGAAGAGGAAATGCCCGCCCGCGTGGAGGAAGTGCGTCATGCCAAGGAAGAAGGTGTGGAGTTCCTCACGCTTCATAACCCCATTGCTTATCATGCTGAACCGGCAGCAGTGGGCGCTGATGGTCGAACCCTTCCGCCGAGTGGAAAAGTGATGGAGGCCGTGTTGCAAGTGATGGATTTAGGCGAACCCGATGCTTCCGGCCGCAGAAGTCCAGTGCCCGTAGAAGGACAGACGATTACCTTGCCTTGCGACCTCGTGATTGTAGCAGTAGGCGTATCGCCCAACCCGCTCATCCCGAGTACCACGCCCGGTTTGGAGATTAGTAAGAAAGGAACGATCGTTGTTAACGAGAGCATGCAGTCAGCTATCCCCGTGCTCTATGCTGGAGGTGATATAGTGCGAGGTGGCGCTACCGTGATTCTCGCTATGTCGGATGGACGCAAAGCGGCTGCGGCTATGCATGCCAGCTTGTCCTGCGAGTAGAAGCCCAAGGGAGCATCATTGAATATTATCAAAATCTATAAGGTGAAAAAAATCAGCCGAGCATTGCTCGGCTGATTTTTTTGGGTCTGGTAGTTTGTATAACCCGCCAAAGATTTAGGTGAAACAACCACCTAGCATGCAATATTAGTCTTCTATCAGGCATCTGCCGGTCATTTCCTTTGGCTGCTCAATGCCGAGGATGTGGCAGATAGAAGGAGCTACGTCCGCCAAACGGCCATCGAGGCAGTGCGCGTTCTTATAATCGTTTGAGATATAAACGAACGGCACGGGGTTAAGCGAGTGGGCCGTATTTGGGGTACCATCGGCATTAATCGCATGGTCGGCATTGCCGTGATCGGCGATGATTACCACCTCATAACCATGTGCGAGAGCAGCATCAATCACCTTCTGTGAGCAGTTGTCGATACAGGTTACGGCTTTTTGGATAGCGGGATAAACACCAGTGTGGCCAATCATATCGCCGTTGGCGAAATTGAGTGTGATGAAGTCGAATTTCTCCGTGTTGATTGCCTCCACCAGGGCCTCGGTTACCTCGGGAGCCGACATCTCCGGCTTCAGATCGTAGGTGGGCACTTTAGGAGAAGGAATGAGGATACGCTCCTCGCCCGGGTACTCTGCCTCGCGACCACCGTTGAAGAAGAAGGTGACGTGTGCGAACTTCTCCGTCTCAGCAATACGCAACTGCTTCATGCCGAGGTTGCTCACGATCTCGCCGAGCGTGTTCTCTACGTTCTCTTTCGGGAAGAGGATATGCAAGCCGGTGAAGCTGGAGTCGTAGGGGGTCATGCAGCAGTAATGGAGGTTGGGAATGGTATGCATACCCTGCTCGGGCATATCCTGCTGGGTGAGCGCGATGGTAATCTCCTTAGCGCGGTCGTTGCGGTAGTTGAAGAAGATGACTACATCGCCCTCTTCGATGCGACCATCGCAATGGGCGTTTACGAGCGGCTCCATGAACTCGTCGGTATTCTTATGCTCTTCGGTGTGGCTGTCATAACATGACTGTACGCCAGCTACCATGTCTTCACATGCGCGACCTTGACCGTTAACGAGTTGGTCATACGCTACCTTGATGCGTTCCCATCGCTTATCGCGGTCCATAGCGTAGAAGCGACCGATGATGGAAGCTATATGTGCGCCCGTCTTCTCGCACTCTTTTTGCAGCGCTTCGATATAGGTGATGCCGCTGCGCGGGTCGGTGTCGCGACCATCCATGAAGCAGTGAACAAACGTATGGTCGGCAATGCCGTATTCGCCCGCAATATTTACGAGCTTAAAGAGGTGATCGAGCGAGGAGTGAACGCCACCCGTAGAGGTCAAACCCATGATATGGAGCTTCTTGCCGGTTTCTTTAGCGCGACTGTAAGCGGCTACAATCTCGGGGTTCTGCATGATGGAGTTGTCGCGAATAGCGATATTGATTTTTACCAAATCTTGATAAACCACTCGTCCGGCACCGATATTCAGATGCCCTACCTCAGAGTTTCCCATCTGTCCGTCAGGCAAACCTACGTTCTCGCCGCTGGCTTGAAGCTGCGAGTGGGGATAGTTTTTCAAGAGTGCATCCCAGTTGGGAGTAGGGGTGCTGTAGATGGCATTCTCTTTGCCTGCTTTGCCCAGGCCCCAGCCATCAAGAATCATAAGTAATGCTTTGCTCATATTATTCAAAATTATTAAAGTCAACAATCGGGTAAGGATTATACCCTTACTTTGGTTAGTTTGGCCAATTCGCGCTTGTCTTCTCGTTCGCGAATCGACTGTCGTTTATCGTAATCATGCTTACCTTGGCAGAGCGCAATCTCAAGCTTGGCAAGCCCTTTTTCGTTAATAATAAGCGAGAGCGGGATGATAGTCTTACCCGTATCTTTCACCGCATTTCGGAGCTTGCGAAGCTCACGTTTAGTCAGCAGCAGTTTCCTGTCTCGGCGCACCTCGTGATTGGAGTAAGAGCCGAACTGATAGGTGGCAATATGCATCTGCTTTACCCAAAGTTCTGAACCGTTGAACACGCAGTAGGTATCAGCAAGCGAAGCTTTGCTGTCGCGAATGGACTTAATCTCCGTGCCATAAAGCACAATCCCGGCCGTTAGACGGTCGAGAATCTCGTAATCATACGAGGCTCGTTTGTTGCGGATATGTACGTTCGATTTGGGTAACATGTTAAAAAAATACTGCAAAAATCTGAATAGACCAAATATGTATTCGGAAAATTACTCTGCGGAGACCTTTTCGCCTACAATCTCCCCTGCACGCGCGAGCGCGCCATTAATATGGTCTCGGATGTTCTCTCTGCCTATGAGCGTCACTAGTCCGGCCTTGTCGAGCGTTTCAAACACATGCTGGTTAACGCCGGAAAGCACGAGCTGAATGCCGCAGTGCTTGGAGCGCAGGTAGAGTTGCTCGAGGTTGTGAATGCCCGTACTGTCAATAAACGATACTTTACGCATACGGATGATACGCACTTTCTGGTCGTCTTTACCAATGCGGCGGCTGATCTCGTCGAACTTATTGGCGATGCCAAAGAAATATGGGCCATCAATCTCATACACCTCTGTGTGCGCTGGGATATGCAGCATCTCGAGGTCTTGTCCATGGAGTCGGATATCGGTCTGATGGGTGGGGTCCAGCTCTTCGGAGAACGAGCGCACCACCGTCATCTCGTTGGTTCGTTTTAAGAAGAGGGCAATAGCCAAGATCAATCCCACTTCGATGGCTACGGTGAGGTTGAACACTACCGTCAGCACGAAGGTCACAATCATCACGAGGAAGTCGGATTTGGGGTTCTTAGCAAGCCAGAGGAAGGTGCGCCAGCCGGACATGTTATAGCTCACCATGATCAGTACGCCGGCGAGGCAGGCCATCGGGATCATACCTACGAGGTTGCCCAAGAAGAGGAGCACGAGCATCAGCACACCAGCGTGTACCAAACCGGCTACTGGCGTCTTGCCGCCGTTGTTGATATTCGTCATCGTTCGAGCGATTGCGCCGGTAGCAGGGATACCACCGAAGAACGGCACAACGAGGTTGGCTATACCCTGACCGATGAGTTCGGTGTTGGAGTTATGCTGGTCGCCAATCACACCATCGGCCACCATAGCCGAGAGGAGTGACTCGATAGCGCCTAACATAGCAATCGTGAAGGCAGAGGGGAAGAGGTCCTGAATCAGGTTGATCATCGTCTGCCCATCTTTGAGCGTAATCTCGGGCATACGCGGAGCGGGCATGCCGTGGGGCAACTCATAGAGGTCGGAGATGGTAGTGATGCTATCTACTCCGCAAAATCGGCGAAGCACCCATGCGGCAAGCGTCATCACGATGATGGCTACCAGCGAGCCGGGGATTTTCTTACTCAAGCGGGGTGTGAAGATAATCAGCAGGAGAGAGAGGATACCAATGCCGAAAGCCCACCAGTTTACGTCTTGCCAGTGTTCGGCATAACACATCCACTTATGGATGAAGTCAGCTGGCGCATCGGTGATGCCTAAGCCGAAGAGGTCGTTCATCTGCGTGGTGAAGATCGTTACGGCTATACCTGCGGTAAAACCAATCACCACGGGGTAGGGCACGAACTTAATCACGTTGCCGAGCTTGAATAACCCCATGAGGATAAGGATGATGCCGGCCATGATGGTGGAGATCATCAGCCCGCTCACGCCATACTCCTGAATAATGCCGTAGATGATTACGATGAAAGCACCGGTAGGACCGCCAATTTGCACTTTGGAGCCGCCAAAAAACGAAATCAAAAAACCGGCGATGATTGCGGTGATAAGGCCCTCGGTAGGACCTACGCCCGACGAAATACCAAACGCGATGGCCAGCGGAATAGCTACCACGCCCACGATGATACCAGCTACGATATCCTGCGTGAGGGTCTTCTTGTCGTAGTGCTTAAGCGACGTGAAGAGTTTCGGGCAAAAAACGTCTGAAATAGCAAACTTCTGCATATTGAATACCTGAAAATCTGAAAAACGCTGCAAAGGTACGAAGATTTTTTGGGATATGCAAATTTTATTTGCAATTTTAATAAAAAATCGAGTACCATAGTTTTCTCGCGGAATGAAAAGTGATAATTTTTTCCTGAAATGACAAAAAATATCCTTATTTTGTTGACTACACTTTGCAATTTTCACCAATTCCGCTGTAAGCCATAAAAAGATGTAGAGGCAAGCCAGTATGTGGAACATACCGGTCTTTCCCAAATATTTGTAAAAAAGTAATTCTTGATTTGAAGTTGTTAGTCAAAGAGCGTGGGGGAGTCTTTGTCGAAACGATCGAGGATATTGCGCATGAGCGCCTCGCGGATGAGGCGGCTGCGATTGGATACATCGTAGCGGTCAAGATAGCGCTGAAGCACACGCATCTCACTGTCGTTGAGCATGACAGTTACGCGGTGATTACGCGGCTCACGGCGTCTCCGAGGTTTATTATGCGATGGTTCAGCCATGTGTTTTCAAAGATAAACGCCAAACCGGAGACCTACGTTCGTGTAGGCTCGGGTGGCTAAAGGTTCCCAATATGTGCCTGCTGGGATTTCTACTCGAAGGTGCGAAATCTTCGCTTGCTGGAAATTGCCGAAAAACGTGAATGCGAGCGCTCTGCCATTATCGCCTACCATCCACCGCCATCCGGCAGATAGGTCGGCAAAGAGACCACCTTTATCTCCTTCACACAGCGCTACGCCATAGCCCGCGCCCAAACCAATCACTGCTTGGCGGGGCCGCTTGTGCTTTCTTTTCTGCCAAGTGGTGGCGCAGGGGATATAGAAATCCGTACGCAGCTGTATGGGCAGAAAATGGGAGCCCGCGAGGTGGTAACCTACCCCAGCTCCAACGCTGCATGCTGCCCCATTATCGCCCTCCCCTCTCCGGAGCGGAAGCGGCCGCGAAGCGATGATCACATCCACGCCTACGCCTGCGCCTATCAGCGCAGCACCTGCCGGCGGGAAATCCACCTCGGCTGAGAGTTGCAGCATGGCTACCACCTTACGTTGCTTCTGAGCCGGCTCGACCGCAGGTTGCTCGGTGGGCTCAACCGCATACGGCAACACCTGCTCTACTTCCGATTTCTGATACTGGTAGCGGCTGCCATCAGCCGTCTTAATCACCAGCACCTCTTCGTTTTCAAACACAACCGTGCCACTCACAGAAGCGCCCGACTTCAGCTTCACCACCTCAGCCGATGCTACCTGACAGAGCAGCAGCAACAGCAGCAACAATCGTATGTTAGCGCACCATTTTCGCATCTTTATCGTTTTCAGCCTACAAAGGTAGTGCTTTTTTCTGAAATAAACAAAAAAAAGTCCCTTTTTCGCAAAAAAAGGACTTTTTTTATGCATATTCGCGCTTGCAGGGCGCTCTGAAGCATCAGCGCACCAACTCAAAATCGAGCTGCTTACGCGCCAAATCGGCTCGCGTAACCCGCACCCGCACTTGGTCGCCAAGGGTATAAACGGTGCCCGTACGTTCGCCCTTTACGCAATACTCTTTCTCGATAAAATCATAGTAATCTGCGGGTTCGAGTTCGCGAATGGGAATCATGCCCTCGCACTTGCTCTCAGTCAGCTCCACATATACACCCCAGTCCGTAACGCCAGAGATTACGCCATCGAACTCCTGCCCTACATGCTCCTGCATAAATTCTACTTGTTTATATTTAACGCTGGCTCGTTCGGCGTTGGCCGCCAACTGCTCGCGTGACGAGCAATGTTTGCAATATCCCTCATATTCATCGGCTTGCACCGGCTGTCCGCCATCCAGATAGCGCTCCAGCAGGCGGTGCACCATCATGTCGGGATAGCGACGAATAGGCGAGGTGAAATGCGTATAATAAGGGAAAGCAAGGCCGTAATGACCGATGTTCTCCGTAGAATACACCGCCTTAGCCATGGCGCGCACCGCGATGGTCTCAATCAGGTTGGCTTCCGGCCTACCCTGCACCTGTGTGAGCAGCTTATTAATGTTCTTCGATACGGTCTCCTTGCGCGTGCTTCCGGTCTTGAGCGTATAACCAAACCGACGAATGAACTGGCTGAAGTCCAGTAACTTATCTTGGTCGGGCAGGTCGTGAATGCGATATACAAACGGCTTCTTCAGCAACTTGCCCACATGAGTGGCCACCGTGCGGTTGGCCAGCAGCATGAACTCCTCAATCAGCTTATTCGCATCCTCCGAGGTGCGGAAATAAACGCTGAGCGGCTTGCCGTTTTCATCAATCTCAAACTTCACCTCCTCGCGGTCAAATGCGATGGCGCCTTTCTCAAAACGACGTTTGCGAAGCTGCTTAGCGAGCCCATCCAGAGCCCAGAGCGCCTCCGCAAGCCCTTTCCTTTCCTCCGCTATCGCCTCTGGCTCATCCTTCTGGAGGATGATCGCCTGCGCCTCTTCATAGCACAAGCGGAAATCCGAACGGATGACCGTTCTTTCTATCGCATAATGCTTCACCTGTGCTTCATTATCCAACGTAAATACTACCGAGAAGGTGAGCTTATCTTCGTTGGGCCTAAGCGAACAAATGCCATTACTCAGGCGCTCTGGGAGCATCGGAATGGTGCGATCAACCAGATAGACCGACGTAGCGCGGTCGTAGCCCTCTTGGTCGATGATCGAGCCCGGACGTACGTAGTGCGTCACGTCAGCAATATGTACGCCCACCTCCACTGTGCCGTCCTCGTTTTGGCGGAAAGAGAGGGCATCATCGAAGTCCTTCGCATCGCGGGGGTCGATGGTGAAAGTGAGCACATCGCGCATGTCGTGGCGACGCTTAATCTCGCTCCGGCTGATCTCCTCCGGAATAGCTTCAGCAGCTTCCTCCACAGCTTTCGGATAGCTGTAAGGCAGCCCGTATTCGGCTAAGATAGCGTGCATCTCCGTATCGTTGTTGCCATCCGGCCCAAGCACATCGAGCACCTCACCCTCGGCCATCTTATTGCCTCGCGCTTTGCGCGTGATTCGCACCACGACCTTCTCGCCCTCTTGGGCACCCATCATCTTATCGCGCGGCACGATGATACTGTCTTTCAGCCATTTTGAATCTACAAACACCATACCGCCCCTGCGGCTGTACTCCATCCGGCCAACAAACTGCTCGGGCATCTGGTCAGCCGTCTGCTCGCGCTTTTCTGCTGTTTTTTTCTGCCGTTCAACTGCCAAACGTGCACGATCGCGCTCCCGCTGTTGCTGCTTCAGCGCAAACTTACGGCGCTTTTCTTCTCTCCGCTGCGCGCGGAAATCTTTATTTTTCATACGCAAATTTTATCTTATTTCAAATGGGTTAAATTGCCCATTTATTATCTTACAAAAATCGTGCTAATTGGATTTCTTCGAGTAGAAATCTTACAAAACGATTGTCGTTTCTGTCCTTATCATTCATTACGTAAGCCTTCAGAAAAACCGCATTTTTTGTCAATTTAGACTTAGCAAAATGCAAAATATATGTAGCAAATCCGTAAAAAATAACAAATTTTTCCCGTTTTCATTTGATTATTTCAGAAAAAAATACTAACTTTGCACCGCCATTTGCGTGTGCGTGTACGCAGTGCGCGCGATTTAAGAAAATTATTATCAATTTAAATTAATAAACAATGAGAATCAAAGTTAGCAATGTTAATCAGGCAGCTTGGAAAGACATTAACGTACATGCCAACCTCCCTGAAGAACTGAAGAAACTCGAAGAATTGGCATACAACCTCTGGTGGGTATGGAATACCGATGCCAAGAATCTCTTCCGCCACATCGACCAGGAAGCTTGGCACAAAGCACAGTCTAACCCGGTAGTGCTGCTCAACACCCTCAGCTACGACAAGTATCAGGAGCTCCGCAACGATGCTGAGTTCATGAAGAAACTGAACAGTGTTTACAAGGAGTTCCGTGCATATATGGATGTGAAGCCCGATGCTAAGAAGCCCTCTATCGCTTACTATTCGATGGAGTACGGTTTGACTTCCGTACTGAAAATCTATTCGGGCGGTCTCGGTATCCTCGCCGGCGACTACCTCAAGGAAGCCTCTGACTGCAACGTAGATATGACCGCTATCGGTTTCCTCTATCGCTATGGTTACTTCACCCAGACGCTCTCTCCCGAAGGTCAGCAGATTGCCAACTACGAGGCACAAAACTTCAATAACCTCCCTCTTCGTCAGGTAAAAAATGCTGATGGCACGAACTTCATCGTTGAGGTTCCTTATCCCGGCCGCACCGTTTATGCTTATCTCTGGGAAGTGAGAGTTGGTCGCATCAAGCTCTACCTGCTTGACACTGATAATGAACTCAACACCGAATGGGATCGCTCCATCACCCATCAACTCTATGGTGGTGACTGGGAGAACCGCATCAAGCAGGAGATTCTCCTCGGCATTGGTGGTACTCTTGCCCTCAAGCAACTCGGCATTAAGAAAGACGTATATCATTGCAACGAGGGTCATGCAGCGCTCATGGGCTTGCAGCGTTTGGTTGATTACGTAGAGAGCGGCCTTAGCTTCAACGAAGCACTCGAGGTGGTTCGCGCAAGCGGTCTTTACACCTGCCACACCCCCGTGCCCGCTGGTCACGACTACTTTGAAGAAGGCTTGTTCTACAAGTACATGTCAGAGTATCCACAGCGCCTTGGCATTGACTGGAATCAGTTTATCGGTATGGGACGTCAGAACCCCGACAACGGCGGCGAGAAGTTCTCAATGTCTGTTTTCGCACTCAATACCTGTCAGGAAGCTAACGGTGTTTCTTATCTCCATGGCAAGGTTTCGCAGCAGATGTTTGCCCCCATTTGGCCGGGCTATTTCCCTGAGGAACTCCATGTAGGTTATGTTACCAATGGCGTTCACCTCCCCACTTGGGCTGCCAGTGAATGGAAAGCTGTATATCACAAGCATCTGAAGAAAGGTTGGTATCAGGATCAGTCGAACCTCGACATGTGGGCTCCCTACAACGACATCCCCGATGAGGAGATTTGGGCAACCCGTATGTTCCTCAAGAAGAAACTCATTGACTACATCCGTGTGCAGTTCCAAGAGACTTGGATGAAGAACCAAGGCGATCCCGCTCGTATCGTTCGCGCTATGGACAACATGAAACCCGAGACGCTTATCATTGGTTTCGGTCGTCGTTTTGCAACCTATAAGCGTGCACACTTGCTCTTCAACGATTTGGAGCGCCTCGATAAGCTCGTTAACAACCCCAATTACCCCGTGCAATTCCTCTTCACCGGTAAGGCTCACCCCGCTGATGGTGCTGGTCAGGGACTCATCAAACGTATCATCGAAATCAGCCGTATGCCGCAGTTCCTCGGTAAGATTGTCTTCCTTGAGAACTACGATATGAGCCTTGCTAAACGCCTTATCTCGGGTGTAGATATCTGGCTCAATACGCCTACTCGTCCGCTCGAGGCTTCGGGTACGTCTGGCGAGAAAGCACAGATGAACGGCGTTTTGAACTTCTCCGTGCTTGATGGTTGGTGGTATGAAGGTTACCGCGAAGGTGCTGGTTGGGCTCTTACCGACAAGCGCACTTATGAGAACCAGGCTCATCAGGATCAGCTCGATGCAGCTACCATCTATCAGATGCTCGAAAACGAGATCATCCCGATGTACTATGCACGCAACTCCAAGGGTTACTCGCCCGAGTGGGTGCAGACGATCAAGAACTCCATCACCAAGATTACGCCGATCTACACCACCAAGCGTATGATGGACGATTATTTCGATCGTTTCTACTGCAAGCAGGCTAAGCGCCATGCTCTCCTCGAGGCTAACGGCTGCAAGGTAGCTAAGGAGATTGCTGCATGGAAAGAAAATATCGCTGCTCACTGGGACGCTATCGAATGCACGCAGCTCGACCTCCCGCAGGGATTGCTCGACTCGCCCAAGGTAGGTGATAAGTACAAGCTCCACGTAGAGCTAGACGTGAAGGACCTCAACGATAAGGGCATCGGCGTTGAACTCGTAGCAGTTCGCACCTCTACCCACAACAACGATAAGCTCTACACCGTTAAGGAACTTGACTTGGTGAAGGCTGAAGGTTCGAAACTGACTTACGAGACGGAGTATCAGCTCGACTATGCAGGTAACCTCAAGTTCGGCTTCCGTATGTTCCCGAAGAACGAGCTCCTGCCCCACCGCATGGACTTCGCTTACGTTCGCTGGCTCTAATCCTTCATATGGGTGCAGCTTTAGTACTGCCCCCGTATTCTTCACAATAGAGAGCGGGTTTCACGCCCGTTCCCTATCCACAAAAAATGCCACCGTAGGGTGGCATTTTTTATTATTCCTTTTTTGTTCGTTCTCCTTTGTTCGATCTTTTTCTTTTCTTTCCTTCTCCTTAATATATACATGCGCGCATGAAGCGCCCTTCCTTTCCCATCATAGGCGAAGCTATCGCTCTCTTGTTTGCGCAGCTGCTTCCGCAACTGTGCATAAGCGTCTGCCGTTAGGTTGCTGGCAGCTTCCGCAACTTTCGCTCTCTTGTTTGCGTAGCTGCTTCAGCAACTGTGCATAAGCGTCTGCCGTTAGGTTACTGGCTGGCTGTTTTTAACTGCCAGTCTCGTCCTCTTCGTTTTCCAGCACAAAGCGCTTGTAATAGCTGATGAGTAGGCTGGTGAGCGGAAGGGCGATAATCATTCCTATCAAGCCCAATAGCGAGCCCCATACAGAGAGCGCGAGCAGAATCCAAGCCGGCCCCATACCGGTCACATCGCCCATGATCTTTGGCGTGAGAAGCATGTCTTGAATTGTTTGCACTACGATAAACACAACCGCAATCAGTAGCAAAACCAACCATATAGGGCGACCCGTCTCGTAAGACTGCAGCAAGCCGAGGAGCACACAAATGGGGATGCCCAATGCCTGCATATACGGCACCAAATTCAGCACGCCAATCAGCAAACCAATCACGATGCCGAGCGGCAGCCCGATAATCTGAAAACCGATGGCAAACAATACACCCACAATCGTAGCAATCAGTGCCTGCCCTCGGAAATAAGCATTCATATTCTTCACCAGATCATCGATGAGCATCACGATGGAATCTCGGTATTTATTGGGGATGAACCGCTGCCAGTTCTTCTCAATCTTCTCAAAATCAATCAAGAGGAAAATCACGTAGAGGAAGCAAACAAACACGATTGCCAAACCGGCAATAGCACTCAATCCGCTGCCTATCCAGTTGCCCATTTTCGGTAAGAGGTTCTTCACCGCCGCTTGCAGTTCGCCGCTCTCGAGCAGGGTCTTAATATCGATACTCTGCATCAGCTCGCGCAACTGCTCGTTCATCTCCGGCGTGAGGTATTGGTTGGGGCTGAAATTTTGTACGTATTCTGATATTCCCACTGATACTTGCTGAATCTGTCGGCTGATGGGTGTAGCCAATGCAGCTATCAATCCGGTCAAGATGCCCGCGGAAATCAGCAGAGCGGCAAACACAGAGAGGATGCGGTATTTCAGACGGCACTTATGCTGCAAAAAATCCACCAGCGGATTCAGCAGGTAAGCAATCAGCATGCTTATGAGAAACGGCAGCAACACCCCGCTCAACCGCCGAATAAGCAGGTAGAGTAACACGACCACAGCAAGGGAGATAACGGCTCGCGTGATGCGATCAATATCCCATTTTTTTGTCATTTCTTTCTATGTTGGTTAGGTGGGTTCGCAAATTCTCTATAATACGTTTACCCACAACTAATCATTTATGGTAATTATTAGAACCCACCTTAAAAAATTTGCTATGTCAGATTGGGGCGTATTATTGTGGGAAGGGGGCGCAGACAGTTAAAACGCATCCTTATAGAAGGCTCCTTTTCTTTGCATTCCTCAGCGCAATCGCATAGGCTTCTTTATAAATGGGGAAGAAATGCTTCCACTCTGCTTTCTCGGAGATAGCCTGTGCTTTTTTGCGGGCGGTCTTCACGTCTTTCTCGCTCAATCGGCTGTAGCGGAGAAGCGCTTCGGCAATGCGATGAATCACCTCATCCCAGTTGCTGTCGGTGCGTTTGATCACCTCTACGCCACCCTCGATGCGACTCTCGCCTTGCAGAGACTCTACCCACTGCCCGAAGCCGGATAGATTGGTAGTGATAGTCGGCACATGAAAAGCCGTTGACTCGAGCGGGGTATATCCCCACGGCTCGTAGTACGAGGGGAAGACGGTAGCGTCCATACCGATGAGCAGGTCGTAATATGGCATATTGAAAATGCCGTCATCTCCATTCAGATAACTCGGCACGTAGATTACTTTCACGCGCTCGTCTGGACGATTCCAGAGCCCGAGCCATTGCACGGTCTGCACCACGCTGTTGCCTCGATAATCGCACAAGCAATGGGTGGTGAGATGGTCGTCTTGCCCGAGGATTCGCTTGGGGCCGCTCTGCCAACCGGGGATCATCAGATAGGCTACTATCGTGCGCTCCGGCTGCATGTGCTGGAGGGCGTTGAGCGCATGCAGATAAGCGTCGATACCTTTGTTTTTCCATTCAAAACGGCCGGAGATACAAACGTACATCGCGTCATCGGGCATGGCATAACCGCACACGTTCCCTGCCACCTGCTGGAGTATCTCACGCGCTTGCTTGCGCTTGTCGTTGAACTTCTTGCCTTTCGCTACAAAATCGGGCTCGAAGCCGTTTGGGGTAACGATATCCACGGGCTTGTCAAGCAGTTGCTTGCACTCGCGCGCTGTGATGTCGCTCACCGTGGTGAAACAGTCCGCCTGATGAGCCGCCTCGCGCTCGGCTGAGTGCTTGCTCGTCATATTCAGTTCATCGGCCATCTGATTGCCGTTGTAGCCCTCAAAAAAGTCATACAGCGGCTTGTTGTTGCCGGCTATACTGCGGCCGATACCGGTTGCATGGGTGGTGAATAAGGTGCCGATTTTCGGGGCATGTTCGCGGATATAAAACAAGCCGAAAGCCGTTTGCCATTCGTTGAAATGCGCTACGCAATCTTCCTCCGTATGCAGCCAGCGATAGAGACTCTCCATCGCCATGCCTACGTAGTAACCGAAAAGCGACGATTCATCATAATCGCCATAAGCCGCATGCGATTTTACGCCATAGCGCTCCCATACATGTCCGAAGATAGCATCTTTCTCGCTGTATAGCGAACGAAAATCCACCAATACGGCTATCGGTTGTCCAGGCACATTCCAGCGCCCAACGCGCAGTTTCAGCCCCTCAGCAGCAGCTGCTTTCTTCCACTCCGGCAACACGTCAGCCTGTTCCGAAAAATAGGGAGAGGGCGAAGCACCGAAGATAGCCTCCAAATCCGGCCCGAAAAAAACTGTCTTATCTTTATCCATGCGCTGCATCTCAGCTGCACGGGTGGAAAGCACGGCATAAATACCGCCTACACGGTTGCACACTTCCCAGCTTGTCTCGAAAATATACATCTGAATATGTGAATTTGCATTATTATTTGTGAATGAATGGTCAAAATGCTTAACGAAGCGAAGCATCTACCGTTAAGGCTGTGATATCGCCAAAACTGTTTACGAGTGAGGCTTTTTGCTGCGTCTCGTTGTTGGGCGAATGTACGAGCGGCATCTCCTTCACGCCCTCATCGGTAGTGAAGAACAGCTTGTTGTCGTCAGCATCCACCGCAATGCTCTTGCCGTTGGCAGTAGCATCGAGCTGTACTGGATATTCGCCATTGAGCGTAGCCACGTACAGCCCTTTCTCATCTGCAAAATAGAGCTTCTGCGAAACGCGATCGAGTGCCATGCAACGGATGGTGAAATCGCTGAGGATAGTGCCTTTGAGCGAGGTGGGGTTGTTCTTGTCAAACCGCACCACGCCCTTGTCGTAAGCAAAGAGCACCACGCCATTATATATGATCACGCCACCGCTTTGCTTACCGGCCGTGAGCCCCAATTGAGCAGCCATCGCCAAATTCTGCGCGCTCGAAGCACCAGCCGTGAAGGCCGTGTTGCGCGTATTGATATCGAGCTGATAAACGCCATCCGCTGCCGTCCAATATACGAGCCCATTGGCAATGTATCCGTGGTCAAATCCTTGCTGCTCAGTGGCTTGTGCATTCTGAGCAAGGGTCTCCGTCTTGCCGTTCACGAGATCATAACCGCTCAAGGTGCCGGCTGTCGTGCGGTCGGCATTAAAGATATAGAGCCAATCATCCGTGCAGCAAAGTGCAGAAGGGGCAGTAATAGCGGAAGCCCCGACTGAATAAGCGCGAGCCTCTTCATAACCGTAGTCGTAAATTCGCTGATGGTAAATCTGCTTACCACGGGCAAAAACAAGACTGCGAGCAGCATAATCCAGCACCTGAATAGTGGTGTCCATCGCATACGCTTTCTCGCCTTGCTGATATGCGCATTTCACGTTTTGGTCGCCCAATTGCGTGAAGCAAACGCGGATGCTCTTGTCGGTCAGCTCACCCTCCAGCAGTTTGACATTGGCAGGCAACTCCCATTGGATGGTCGTAGGATGGCTGTAAGGATTGTAAGCATCTACCGAGAGCAGCACCGGTTGGTAGAAATAAATAATGGTGTCGCTCAAACCGATAGCGGGCACCGAGTCGTGCACCGTAATCGTCTTGGTACATGTGCGCGTAGCCTTATCATCCACCTTCAGCACCACCGTGTACGTACCGGGTTTCTTGAAAATCTTCGAAGGCGACTTACTGGTACTCGTAGTGCCATCGCCGAAATTCCAAGCCCAATCTTCGCCATTCTCAGTCGTGTTGCTGAACCGCACCGTCTCACCTATTGCCGGCTCCTCGGGGGAGTACGAAAATTCTACTTCATTCGATTTGCACGATGCAATCAGCATCAAAATGCAACATATCCATGTCAGTTTTTGTTTCATCTTATACTTATTATGGTGGGAAAATGCCCACCCGCAAAAATTAATACTACGCCATAAAGGCGAATCTCAATGGGAGGCAGCAGCACCTCAATGTAGCCACGCAAGAATAGCCTGAATAGCCGTCTGCGTATCCGTGTGGCTGAGGTTAAGCCAATGTACAGAGGCGTCGGCTCTGTACCAAGTGAGTTGCCGCTTGGCGTAATGGCGTGAGTTTTGTTGAATCATCCTCACGGCCTCCTCTTCTGTCCATTCGCCATCGAGGAATCGAAACATCTCCTTGTATCCTACCGTCTGCAGACTGTTGCATTGGCGATATGGGATAACGTGCTCTGCCTCTTGCGGCAGTCCGGCTACCATCATTTGAAGCACACGCGCATTGATGCGGCTGTAGAGCTCCTCGCGGTCACGCGTCAAACCGATCTTCACTACTCGAAACGGCCGCTCTTTCTGTTGCCCTTTTCGGAAGGTGCTAAACGGTTTCCCGGAAGCTCTGCAAATCTCCAGAGCATGCAACAGCCGCTGTGGATTACGCTGATCGACCTCGCGCCAGTAGTCAGGGTCAGCAGCCGCCACTTCAGCTTGAAGCCATTTGAGCCCCTGCTGCTCATACGCCTCACGAAGGGAAGCGCGGAGGTCAGGCGAAACGAACGGCATCTCATCCAGCCCCTCGCAAACGGCTTTCACGTACATCATCGAGCCGCCCGAGAGCACGACCGTATCGTGTTCGGCAAACAGACGCTCGAGCAATGCCATCGCATCGCGTTCGTATTGGCCGGCATTATAATCTTCCGTAAGGCAATGTGTGCCAACGAAATAATGCTTTACGCGCGACTGCTCAGCAGCCGTAGGGGCAGCTGTTCCTATCGGCAACTCGCGGTAGATCTGACGACTGTCGGCATTCACGATGGGGCTGCCGAGTTGCTCGGCCAAAGCCAGACTCAGCTCCGTCTTTCCCACTCCGGTGGGACCCACTATCGCCAGTAGCGTATTCAAGGGATGCTTGCTTTTAAAAGCAGTTTAGAACATGCTGCCGTCATCAAACGAGAGATCCTGGAAGCCTTCCATATCGATGTCGCCCTCGTCGTAGGCATCATTACCATAGAAATCCGTATCCAAATCCATGTCGCTGCCGGTTACTTTGGCCGTGGGATCTTCTTTGAGCAGCTGCTCGGGAGCTTTCCCTTTCTTTTCAAGGAGCTTCACGCCCTCCATATCGCCCGGGTTGATCTTACTCAGGCTGCCAAAGAAACAACGGTCGTACATCGGGTCGAACACATACAGCAGTCGTTGCTTTTGCTCATAGAGCAACTCATTCAAATGCGTCTGCTCCATGGTCATGTTATCGTATTCGAAAGAGTCGCCCATCTCCACGAGCGTCACTTCCTGACCCTTTTCCCATTGGTCGTTGCACATAAAGAAACTGGTCATCTGGTCGTCGGGATACCCCACAGCAGCTAAGATTGCTTTGTGAAGTTCCAAAAACGTTGCTTCCGACGAAGCCTCGAAAGAGAGTTTGAAGTCATCGACTTCCTCGCTCATAAAATTGATTTTGTAGATCATTTTATTTCGATAATTTTACTTACACTTCGGAGCTGCAAAAGGGCTTTTTACAGCAAAACATTAGAGATAATGCGAGCGCGCAGAAGTGCGCGCGCACAAATGCGACTGCAAAGGTACGAAGAATTTTTGGATTATGCAAATTTATTTGCAATTTTCAAAAAAAAATCGAGCAAATCGGTCCGAATCGTAAACCGGACATAGAAGAATCAGTCGGAGTCGTGCATGGTATTCAGTATAATCGAGCGTAGGTGTGCATGGTATTCTGGATAATCGAGCGTAGGCGTGCATGGTATTCAGTATAATCGAGCGTAGTCGTGCATAAAATGCACGACAGCCCAACGGCGACGTCTTGGGTTACGTTCATATAAAGTGCACGTGCTACGTGCACCACGCTCGCCAAGAGCGCTCTTTCTCCTTCGCTCCTTTCTCCCTTCTCCCTTTCTTTTTTTCTCTCTCTCCCTCTTTTCCCTCGCTCCCTATCCTTGCTCTTCCTCTCTTCCTCCCTCGCTTCATCTCTTTCTCCCTCGCTTTCCGGCTATCCTTCCTCTCTTCTCCCTCGCTTCCTCTCTTCTCCTTCGCTTCCTCTCTCCCTCCCCTTCTTCCTGCATTTGGTCATTGCCAGCCTCTTTGGAATCATTGCAATCGTCTAATACTGCTATAAATCGCAAAGAATGCGCATATTTGTGAATATGAGATGAAACAAATGTTGCAGAAAAGGCTATAAATGAAAGTGTGACGAAAACAAAAGCCTACTTGCTGTGAATTTGCACGCATTGATTGTCAGCGGTTTATGTAGATTTTGCAAACAAAAACCTACCTCGTTCTTCCGATTTCGTCACATCTATTGCGTGAAACAAATTTTTTCACTAATTTTGCAGTGCCTTTCGAGAGGAAGAATTGCTTTCCAAAATCAGAGGCTGATAGGATGCTATTGCTATTCGAAGGTAAGTTTAATCTCAAAATCAATAAAATTATGAAGCAGTTATTAATTTATGTGGTAGCCATGATGGCCGCTTTGTTTGCAGCAATGTTCGTTCATGCAGAAGAGGAAAGTGGTCTTGCAAAGCAAATGGCAGTTGCAGAACAGGCAGTAGTAGTCGAGCAGGCAGCAGTAACTGAGCAGTCGGCAGTAGTCGAGCAGGCAGTTGCAGAACAGGCAGTTGCAGCCGAGCAGGCGGCGGTAATCGAGCAAACGGCGGTAACTGGGCAAGAAACAATCTCCGCTCAAGCAACAGCTATTCAGCAGCCGATGGGAATGACGCTCCGAATCGGCAATTCGTATATTGTCAATCAGAATGTGATGAACAGTCGTGCGTATATGGGGTATTTGCAGAATACCTGTCCGGAGGTGTATGGCAGATTCAAAAGCGGCTATGTAACCGCTATGACGGGATGGGGACTCTTTGCTGCCGGTCCGATTCTTACACTTTGCATCGGCCTTCCCGTTTTGATATTCGGCGACCCTTGTATGGATGATCATTATGATTCACACAAAGTAGCGCTACATGCCGGCTTCGGCGTCGGTTTTATAACCGTGGGCATGGGAGCATTCGTCTCAGGCATCACCTGTTTGGGGGTTGGCTATGGAAGGATGCACAGGAGTGCAGAAATCTATAATTTCCATTGCGCCAACAAGCCCACCACCTATTGGTCGCTTCAATCCAGCGCCAATGGCCTCGGCCTCGCTCTGCATTTCTGATAGCACATTTGCTAGCAAAAACTTGCAGCTTGGCCGCATCACATATTTTATTTGCGGGCTGGACAGACGATTGGAGGAAACCATCGTTTGTTCAGCCTTTTCGTCCACAAATCCTCCACGCTGCCTCCTCTCTGCCTCCACGCATCTAGCTTGCAGGTAGCTTTCACTGAGCTTGCAAACAAGCTAGATACAAGCTAGATACAAGCTAGATGAACGAGTGATGCGTGGACAATGAGAGGGCAAAGCATGGATAATGAGGGAGAAAAACGATGAGGAGCGTTGAGGAGTCATTGAGGAGGAACAGAAGAACTTGAAAAGGGAAAAAGAAGAGATGCAAAGGGAGGGTTTGTGAATAAGGAATTCAGAAAGCTATAAAAGGAGAGAAGAGGGTAATTTAGGTGGTTTTTAAAATTTCGCTATAATACGTTTACCCACAATTAATCATTATCTTTTCGAATATGGGAATTATTAGAACCCACCTTGAAAATAAGAGAGGTACGAAGATTTTTTTTGAAAAATGCTTGTATATATCATGAATTTTTAGTAATTTTGCCGCCGAACTGCACATGACCAAACGTTATAGAGGGCAGACGATATATTTATGTAGTTTCTAATCCAAGAGAATCGTTAATATGAAGAACCACTCACTTATCCTCAGCAAACTGCTTGTAATCGCATTGTTTATCTTGTTTCTTCTTCCTGCAGGCGCCCAAGTGTATCTGATAGATGTGCTCAAACCTGTAGAGCAACAAGGATGCTCCATCGAGGGCATCAATGGCAATACCGCTACCATTGGTTCGCATAAATACCCAAAGTATTTCTATCTGCGGGGTCCAGAAGGCGGTTTGATAGGAAGTGGGAAACCCGGTGTGGCGGTATATCAGTTGGGTGGCAAATATAGTAAGCTGACCTTCTGGTTGGGTGCAGCCAATGCCAATCCTTCGGGTGATGATGGCGATGTGATTGTTACGATTACGGGCGACGGCAAGCGCCTGCTGGATACACCCATCTTTGACCATAGTGCACCGCGTTGGGTAGAGCTCGATGTTACGGGCATCAATGAGATTAGGTTCACGGCCCTAAAAGGAAGTGAGAGTGCTGGTTTTGGGTTGGTTCAGCTATGGAAAGCCGGTCAGCAGCCCGTTCGTCAGAAGACTCCTGTAGAGAAACTGCCAGCCGGTCGCATTCAGTTGGTCAAGGACTTAGAGCCTTATTTCCAGCGTCATAATGGTTTTTCTTACATCATTACGAGTCGCGAACGCGTCACGCTGGACCCCCACGAACTGATCAAAGAGATTTCTATCAACCGTAAGACGTTTACCTCCGGTCTGCAGTTTAGCGTATCTGAGGGATTTTCAGAGGAGCAGGTGTGGAGTTATTTTTGGTTGGGAAAACGATACGACAAACTCTCTTTCATCCTTGGTCCGCGCGACAACCAAAGCAGCAAGTCGAGTGCGTGGGTAACGATTAAGGCCGACAAGAAAACGGTATGGGAAGGCATAGTCCGTCAGGATGATTTGGCTCAACAAGTAGTAGTGGATGTGGCTGGTGCTGAGGTTGTGAGTTTTAATGTTGAGCGTAGGTCGAGTGATTTTCTAGGCGGCATGACGTTTGGCGTGGTAGATATCTTCGCGTATCCGGCTGGTTATGCCAATCTTCCCCAAGCGGGTACAGTAAGCGTCAGCAACGATCAGCTGGCTGGCCTGCCCGATGTGTGTCCGCTAATGTCGAGCATCAAACCCTATTCTGTAAGAGGAATGAGCAAGGCCGACAAAACCCTGTTTTATGGAGAGAGCAGGTATTATACCTTCTCGATGGGTGGGGTGAAGTATTACGAGGGCATGCTGTTGACGACTGGAAACACCCTTATGAACGATCAAATCGATTCCTACGCACTCTTTAATCTGGGAGGAGAGTTTGACTATATTAGTTTCGATGCCGGGTGCTTGAGTAAGAACCACGTATTGGATGATGATAATTTGCGTATTTATGCTGACGAAGAACTCATCTTTGACCAACGAGTCTATTGCACCTGGCCGAATCAGCACCATGTCTTGAAAATCAATAAGTGCCATAAGTTGCGTTTTGAGAAAAAAGGGAATGGTAAGAAGAAGCAGACTATCATAGGTGTGGCCGACATTCTTCTCTACCGTGGTGAACCTGTGGATACCTCAATCTTCGAGCACGTAGAGCCCGACTTCCCTTATGAGGTGGATCTGATTGACCTCTGCGGAAAACCCTATTTCCATTACAATGGGCGCTACTGCAGCACCCTTACTGGTTTCTCTATGGATGACTGTTTCCACGACGGCAGTACAATCAGAGAATATTTCCAGATGAAGGACGGCTCGCAAATCAACAAGGGCTTTATGCTCGAAACCAATATTCCCTTAGCGCTGGAGAACGTGACAGTCATGGATGCGATATGCTTATTGCTTACGGGTGTTGGTGCCAATATCAGCCATTCGGATGTGTCAGCAGCGACCGGCACAACGGCAGGGGCGAGCGGAACGATGGCTGGGGGGATTTTCCTTTTGCTCAATGATCCAAGCAACAAGCAAGCGGCTGCATGTGCTTTCAACCCATATGGGCAGTATGAGACGTGTACGTTTAAGGTGGCAAACAAATCCGAACATGTGGATGAGTTCGCTGAGACCTTCGGCGACAGAAGCGAGGCTGCGGTAAGGAATCCGGTAAAACTGAATGTCATGGCTGATCAAGTGCTCGTTGGCGAGTATTGGTTGGATAATAAGATGCAACCGATGGAGATTACTGTTCCTATCTTCAAATGCCATCAACTGATGTTTTGGATGGAATGTGGTGATACGCGCTCCGGACAGTATGTTTTCTATGACCTCAAGTTGAGCAAGGAGCCTTGTAACTTGCCCATACCGAAGAAGTACACATCTACTCAAAACAATACGCCCGAAAAAATGGAAAAGACGCAACCGACTCAATCCGAGGAAAGAGCTGAAGCTGATAACAAGGAAGAACGCAAGCAAAAAGTAAGAAAGGCGTTTGGAATCGGATTAGGCATATTAGACGCGCTCATAAAATAGCCGATCGGTTTATCTGAAAAAGTAGATACCCTTACTCTAAAATGTGTGAACTTTGTGAACTTTTGAAAAGAAGAATCCCACCGCTTTTGCGATGGGATTTTCTTATTTATCCGCAGCAGAATTTATTCGTCATTTTCAGGGGCCCCCGGAAATCTATGATTTTTTGGGAGAGCAGAATCGGAAGTCGGCTCAACTGCGGCAGAGCTGCAGGTCTTTTCGATCTTCCTGATGAATGCGATTGCTTATTTCGATATCGAAATCCGTTAGCGAAGCCCCTTCTGACGATCGGGATCTTCAGAAGATGGCTCCTTAGCTGCATCCTCATGAGCCGAGTCAGACTCTGCTTTGGCAGAGTCGTGAGACTTCTTGAGCGAGCCGAAGAGAGCTGCGAGGGCTTGAAACACGGCTACTATGATTTGCCATGCGTTCACTTTCTTATCTTTCTTTGCCATGATATAAAGAACAAAATAGACAGGTTGGTTTTATTTAAAAGAACAAAATTTCTCAAAATTCTCAAAATTATTCTGGAACGCGCGAAGCGCTACTGGAATACCCGCAAGGCTCTCTTGCGGTCCTTGTATTGTTTGTTGGCAGGAGATATTATCTCCGTCCTAATATCCGCCTTTGGAACGCCCACAGGGCAAGCCGCCGGGCTACTGCCCCGGGGGCGGCTTCTCCCTATATCTATAATCAATACCTATGAGCGCTCCTACGAAGGTGAGGGTCTCGCCATAGGCGGTCAGAACGGTTGGGTCAATCTCGCCTCGTGGCGGCAGGAAGAGTGCGAGACCTACCAGCGTCAGCCCAAACAAGGTGGCGATGACTGCTATCAGCAGCTGCACCCAAGAGCGGTAGTTAGCTTTCATAGGCGATTGAGTTTAGAACAAAACGAACATGTTGTTTTTTTAAAGAACAAAATTAAGCAAAATTAAACAAAATTATTTTCTCGTTGTATTCAAAAAGAATAGAGCTTGCTCGTTGTTTAATAGGGCGTAGCCCGTTGGGAAATAGAGCTCTGCTCGTTGTTCTTTTTTTAACGCTCTTTAGCGCTTGGAACCGCCAGTCGCTCCTCCCTCCACCTTGCCTATGCGCAGCCTCGCAGAAACGAGCGTAGCAGCGTAGCAGCGAAGCAGCGAAGCGGAGGTTTATGCGACACGGCCCTGAAGGGCCGATTTTAGCGGCATCGCACCCCTCTGTGCAGGAGGGGTAGCCCGTAAGGGCGGGGAGGTGTCCTCGACGACAAACTGCAAGTTTGGAGGAGAAGAGGAGGGATGATGGAGCGCTACATTTCGATTTATCGAAATCTTTTAGCGAAATCCATTCTGACGATAGATTACTCGTATCCGCCGTCGCCATCAGAGCCGCTGTCGCTGCCGCTGCCGGAGTTAGAGCCACCCGAAGGAGTCTGCGAGCCCGAAGTGGAGCCGCTACCGCTGCCGCCTGCCGGAGCGTTAGCGCTGTCATCAGGGAGCTTTACGGATGCCGAGACAGAGGCGAAAGAGGTGTTGGCGTTGGGGTCAACCACTACCGCACCATCAACCACCTTGAACATACCCTTCGCCATCATCATACCACGGAGAGTGGAGTAACGAGTCTGGCGGTCGAAGGCGAGCTTCACCTTCTTGAAGTCATCGCTCGGAGCGGACTTCGCCTTCTCGGTAGCGATCCAAGCAGAGATAGCTGCGGAGATAACCGCGAAAGCGGTGGTGACCTTCTTCTGCT
>JALFZG010000087.1 GCA_022784645.1 Bacteroidales bacterium | reverse complement strand
CAGATGGATGCGGTTAGAACTGGAGTTGGTAGCGAAGTAGTCGTTGGTGCCGCTGCCATACTTACCCGAGATGCCCTTAATGACATCGATAGGTTTAATACGAGCCATAGTGTTTTCCTCAAAGCGCCACGAATAATCTTTTCGTGCACCATTTGTATTCCGTTGAGGACGGTTTTAAGATTCATACTACCTGTTTTTGCATTCGGAATAAGGTTTAGGTTGAGCGGATATTGCGTAACGTTTGGCGCCTTTTCGTTACCTCTAATCCTCCTCAATTGTTCCTCAATGCCTCCTCATCGCGAGGTCTCCTAAAATCTCGTTTTTTTTGGGAGAGCAGAGGCCTTGGTCGCTCCGGGGCTTTTCTGAATTGCGCTGCAAAGTTACGATGCGAATTATGGTGTTTGCAAATTTTTCGCGAAAAAAAATAAAAAAAAGTGAAAAAATCGCTCCACTTTCACACTTTCACACTTTCACACATTTTGAACAGCGAAAATGCTAAAAAAAAAATCATACATATATATAAATTATTATTATCCCCCCTTGCCCCCCACTTTTTGTATTTTAAGCCAACGAAAAATCGGCATTTTTGTGGCCGAAAGTAGGGGTAAAATGGATAGGAAACGGGGTATTTTTGCCCAAAAGTGGGGTAAAAATTTTTCAAAAGGTTGTTCAGCATACAAAAATGTGTGAAAGTGTGAAAGTGTGAAAGTAGCGGGGTGGCGAGAGGAGGTGGTAGCGAATTTGCGAACCCACCTTAAACAAAATTACCAAAATAATTGCATATATCAGATTTTTTGTGTACCTTTGCAGCCCGCAATCGAGCAGACTGAGGAAGGAGTGCTCGGCAGGGTTGCGGGTCAGTTCCTGCAGTAGTATAAACAGTAACAAAATCAGATATTATGGAAAACAGAGAAGACGAGAAGAAGCTCATTGAGCAAATCTACAAAACGCATTATCATGACTGCGTTCTGACCTCCTATCGTGAAACATGGGAAGATGGTAAGCCCGGTGTGCTATATTTCTCTGCAAAGAACAATGCTTTGGTAAAGATAGATGCGCCTTGGCGAAAAGGTGTTAGCCCCGAACAACTCTCTCTACTGCCCTATGAACTGGAGTTGATGGACAATTGGCACTATTGGATAGCAGGTGGCATTTTTGCGTTTATTATGTCTGGAATGTTCAGGAGTACGAATTCATTGGTCAATAAAATAAGCTACTTTAATTGCAAAACATCTTTGCTATTTAGTCGGCACTTTTTTGATGTGTATTTTGAGGAATTTAGTAATGAAGAAGCTGATTTTCCAGAAGATATAATTATCCAAGATTGGGAGTATACATACAAGAAAAGTAAAGCTCTTTTTTTAATCGACATTGAGAGTTGTTATTTAGCAGATAAGGAAGTGTTGTCCAATTTAATGTATACTATTTTAAAAAAAGTCTTTGTTTGCCATTATTTTAATTTATATGATTTTGACTTTAAAGAAATCATAAACGACAGCACGCGATATCGTCTCGTATATAAATATAACAACAAAATAATTAAACTTTATGATTGGACAGGAAGATACCTATTGAGACCCATAGATCCACCATCAGTGTCTCATTTCGTATATAATAGAGGCAATGGTACCCCAATAATGGGAGGGTATTCTTCATGCATTCTTATGCAATTTATTCAAACTGTCTATGCTGAAAAACACTATCAAGATACGATTGAGGATATAATCAAGGAATTTTACGCAGCGAGACATCCCGAAATGGCGTTTGATACTTTAGACGAAAGCACAGAATCTTCTGCTGAAACAAAAATAGAAGATCGTTATGCCCAAATAGATTCCTCTTCTACGTATGCCTTTCGGCCGTATGAGAATCAAATTGAAACGTTTTCGATATATATGGACTGCGCTATAGAAAAACTACAAAAAGCTTTTAACGCAATGCCAGATATAGATCTCGATTTGATAGATGGCGTGGGAATCTATGGCGCTTTCTTGGAATATGAGAAGTTCTTCCGGGACTTGGCAAGGCAAGCATTGCCCCAATATCTGCCGGATAAGTATGTAAAGAGCATCCTAAAGTGGACGGATAACTTTATCAAATTTGTAGAGAGAAAATGCAAGGAATTAGCCGTGCCGAAAGATTTGCCGACCGTCTTGACGCCGGAGTTCCTTGCGCAATTCCCGCATTATAAGCCTGTACCTCAGTCCGCTGTGGAATCGAATTCTGTTAAGAAGCCTCAGCCTGCTCCGGAGAGTGGATTACCTCCCAAGAATAGCTACGTGGCCGTGGTGACATGGCTGCAGCAGGAGAAAGCAGAAGGTAGAGATTATTTTCAGGAGGCAGGTAAAAACCGAGCTAAAATGTGCAGGAATCTGAGCGATATTTTTAAATGGGAAGTCGATTCCAATAGTTTAGGGAAGACACTCAACCGGAGAAATTAACCATTAATAAAAGGCATTAGACCGAATGGGTGTCGTTTTATAAAGGCACTATCTTGAAAAAATACCGAAAACACCGTAATCGGGACATGGGGACAAAAAAAGGGACAAAAAGGGGATGTCCCGTCCTTTTCAGTCCCAAAAAATCGCAGTAATTTTGCAGCGCTTTTCCGAAAGGAGGGCGCTGCTTTTTTGTGCGTGAACGAAAGTTTACCTTTGGCAGTGGTTTATCCGATAGGTATAAGCAAAGGCTTGCGGGTTGCAAAGCCGGCATTTCTGCAACCAACAAGTAACACCCCAACAGACGCTATATGGAGCGGCATACTCGAGGGGTTAATGCTCCTATAATCAAAGCGAGAAGACGCTTCTCGCATAAACAAAAATGTATTATGAAATATAGTACATCTGACCAGGCCATGACTAATCTGGCCGCCGCTTTGGAGACTGCATTGCAGAACGAAGTCAATAAAATGAATGCGCAGGAGCGCGTGAGCATTACCGTCACTGTGAAGATGGAAAAGGAGAAAGAGCCGATTGACAAGACCGACTGGCTGTCAATGGCGAGAACCCACCTGCCGCAGCGCGTGGCGCTGAAAGACTACCGCAGCATGTCCGTGGAACTCTATGCCATGGAGGCTGTTGGGCTCCATTGGCAACGCTCTTCCCCATCGGTTAACCTGCTGGCATGCACACTCGGGAATATCCTCAACGGCTACGTCTGTGTGAGGACACTCAGAAACCGCATGGGCGACCTCGATCCCCAAGGGAGAGACGAGGAAAAAGTGGAAAAAGCACTGGCGTTTTGGAAAAAAATGACCAAGAAATAAGTATGGGTTCAAATAGGTTCGTTTGAGTCTAAAAAACGCCGTACCTTTGCACCGCAATTGAAAATGAACCGCTAAAGCTAATTTGCGAACCCAACGAAATTAACCGCTCTCGGGGGAGCTGCAGCAAGCTCCTCCAGAGCACAAAAACCAAAGAGTATGAGATCCGATTTTTTAGGTGTAGTCACCACCATAAGTGACTTGACGAGTTTTACAAATTCCAAGGGCGAGTCGGTACCGAAACGCATGGTGCTGCTGACCACCGAGGAGCGCGTGCCGCAGTCCGTATCGGTAGAACTGATGGGCGAGATGGCGCAGAACTTCCGCGGACAAGTGGGCCAACGCATCACCGTTTTCCTGAATTTCCGGGCGCACCAAACGGAGGATGGCCGTTCGTTTAACCATCTGAGCGCATGGCGCATTGATTATTAATTAATTGTGGGTTCTAATAATTCCCATATAAAGCGAATTTGTGAACCCACCTAAACAACAACACAATTATGCAACACCACTACCTAGAAATCAATGGTGGGGACGTAGTGAAATCCCTCACCGAGTTTGGAATCAACGAGAAGGGCGAGAGCGTGATCAACACCGAGCTTTGCGATCGCCTTCATATCAGCATCGACCCTGGCGACTTGGGCATTGAGATGGGTCGCGCCACACGCGGCAGCATGACGGCTATTCATAAGAGCCTGGGTCATGTGGCACTGCGCTTCAGAGCCTACCGCACGGGGCGTCGTCAGCAGACCGAAAAGGAGCATATCTGCTCAACCCCACACGGTCTGATTTATCGCACAGCCACCAAGATGAAGGTGGTGCTGGAGTTCCCGCTTGATCAGTCGTTTGCAGAAGTGGCCGATGCGCTCGACGATGAGGCGTACGCAATGTGCGAGCAGCTTTACAAGAAAGCGCGATGCTGATTGTGGTAGCCAGGAGGGGCAAGACCGAGTGTACCGATGCTTGCCCCTTCTACGAAGCCAGCGGCCGCATCGCATGTTTCGGAGGCCCTAAAGCCAGCCATTGCCGCATGATCATGAAGCCTTATTTCGTGGATTGCAACCATTACGACATCACCACCCTGCGCGTGTTGGAAATGCCGGAGGACAGCAGCGAAACGGCTATTGCTCAGCGCATTGCTCAGGCGCCCGCGAAAATGCGAAAGTTATACAAAACTAACAGAAAACCCGTTTTTAAACCCATTAACAATGAGTAGATTTTGCCAACAAGAATCCGTGAACAGGGGCACCCCTCAGCCCTGCACACGTGAGATATTCGAGGGGATGCTCAGCGACCCGGCAGTGAAAGCGGTGTGCGAGCGCATCGGTTCGCTCGACCCGCAGGCCGAAGGGTATGCCGACGAGAAGAACCGCCTGAAACGGCAGCTGCCGATCATCATCCCGCATGCGCAGTCGTTCAAGGGCACCAAACGTAAGAGCGAGGATGCCGAGCCGAGCGGGCTGGTGATGCTCGATGTGGATCATGTAGCGGACCCGCAGAGCGTTTATGCGCAGCAGGTGGCGCCGGTGGTGGAGGCCCAACGTATCTATTTCGCGGCTATCACACCGAGCGGACATGGGTTGCGGCTCATCGCGGAGCGCCTCCGCGGAGAGGCTATCGAGGATGCGCAATGCCGATTGGCCAAGGCCTGCGGATTCGAGCAGATCGATGGCGTAACCAAGGACCTGGCACGAGCCAGCTATATGATGCCCCGAGAGATGGTGCTGCATTACGACCCGCAGCCACTGTTTGAAGCGCCTAAAGAAGAAGACGCTATCGCTGCTATGGCTGCTTTGCCTACTTTGCCTACTGGCGACACCTCGGAAGCGGCAGGAGAAGGCGCTTTGGCTGCTTTGGCTGCTTTGCCTGCTGGCGACACCTCGGAAGCGGCTGGAGAAAACGCTTTGCCTACTGGCGACACCCCGGAAGCGGCTGGAGAAGGCGCTATCGCTGCTTTGGCTGCTGACGAACCCGCTTACAAAGGCATCCCTTACTCCGCTATTGCGCAGCAACTGATGGCGCTGATTGGGTCGGGCGATGGCGCGGAACAAGGAGAACGCAACACTGTATATTTCTCCTTAGCCAATTACATGCGCTATATCTGCGACTTCAATGCCGACCTGCTACTGAGCGCTTTGCCCGCATTCGGACTGAGCGAGGAAGAGCGCCGACGAACCATTCATTCTGCACTCGGGCGACCACGGAAGAACTACATTCCCGCCACCCTCCAGTCGGCTATCACCATCTGCGAGCAGCAACGCAAGACCGAGAAAGCGTTTGAACTGACCCCTATCGAAGAGCTCGTGAAGGGCGTTGATCTCCCCCGTTTGCCACGCCTCCTGCAGCTCGTTCTCAAGCGCGTTCCCGAAACCTACCGACCCGCACTCATCATCGCCCTACTCCCCGTTTTGGGCACCCTCGCCACCCGAGTGAGGTTCCTCTATCTCGATAAGCAGAAGCACTCGTTCTCCTTCTTCAGCTGCATCTCCGCACCCGCAGCCAGCGGCAAGTCGTTTATCCGCAAACCCATTGATTTACTGCTCACTCCCATCAACGAGCAGGACGCTATCGAGCGGAAGAAAGAGCAGGACTACAAGGAGCAGTTGCGCGCTACCAAGAACGCCAAAATGCAG
>JALFZG010000038.1 GCA_022784645.1 Bacteroidales bacterium | reverse complement strand
TTGAGAAAGTCAGAAATGCTATCGCTATAATAATAACGTTTTGCTGGCATATATATTCTCTTTCAAAAGGCAACGCCCCGAGGTGCCAGAGGCCGACCAAAGCCCAATTCACCTGCGGGGACTTGTGTTGCCGAGAGGTTGCGCGTTTTATGTTTGGTTGGTCGTTTCTGGATGAGCGCAGAGTGTCAATCAGGAAAAATCCACTCGTTGGCTATTTCCGATATTCTATCCCAATTCGGTTCAGGAGCAGCATCGGTTTGAGAGATGAGGGCATCCAGCTCATACTGCTCCATGTCGTCCGAGAGAGGTAAGTTACTCGGTTCATCAATTACTACTTGATGCTCGCCATTCTCTCGCCATATTGCGAGAACAGGATGGTCGTAGCAGTCCATTTCTTGGAGGTATTCATCTACGGTATCGTAGATCAGTTCCTCAAACTGTTTGATGTCTTGGATTCTTGCCATTGTTTTGGTCGTTTCTGGAATGATTAAATAATGATTATGCGTGCAATACACATGCGCACACGATTCCGCCTGCAAAGGTACAAAGAATTTTTGGGATATACAAATAAAAAATAACAAAATTTTTCAACGGCCTATGGCCTATTATCAAAATTTATTGTTTATAGGGGAATAAAGGAGCGAAGAAATTTTTCAAATAACCAAATTTTGGAACAACGAGCAAGCTCTATTATCACTAAAAAAAACGTAATAAGATAGAACGATGCTCGTTGTTGCCGCTAAGACAAAGGGTTATTTGAGGAGGAAGTGGATGACCTGATGGCGGTTGCAAGAGCGGTCAGACTTGCAACTCACGGTAGTGCGTCCACGGGAGCAAATTCCGACTCACTGCGTCCACTATTGCGAATTGTGGAGGCACTGCGTCCACAATCTCAGGAAATAGTCGAGAAAACTTTACGTATGCATGCAGGCTACTCTTATCAAAGCCCTTGCCATAACGAGCAGTCAAATCATCTGCGAGTTGCGCCATCACTCGTTCGCCATACTCAGCACGCTGAGCACCACCCAACTCTTCACGAGCAATTCGCTCGCCCAGATGCCAGTTGCGGATGGTGAGTGTGTTGTTGATAGCACGGTACGCCACATGACGCGCTTCTTCAATAATCAGACAGGCGTCATTTAACAAGCTATCATACGAAGGCTGCATAATGTTCAGTTCTTGGTGCGTCATAGCAATTTGCTTATTTAATTAGTGGAGCATGCCGGACTCGAACCGAAATCGAAGATTGTGAACCTCTCGCTCTACCGGATGAGCGAATGCTCCATGATATTATTCTTATCTTTGACTGTTTTCTGTGTATTCACGATTCTGCTTTGTGCATGCACTCTCATGCGCACACGATTGAGGGTGCAAAGGTACAAAGAATTTTTGAGATAACAAAATAATAAGAACAAAATTATTCAAAATTTAACAACGGCAGGGCCTATTATTTCGAGTAGCGCTCGCGTTGCTTCGCTCGCTTCGTCGCTGCTGTCCACTTTTACGGAAAAGACACGTATCCGCCCACACAGATGTGCAATTCTGCAATTCATGCAATTCATGGGTAAAAAAAGAGAGGCGACTCTCACGAGCAGCCCCTCCCCAAATAAGAACAATTACTATAAAAAATCACAAATCAATAGAGGAATAGCCGCCGATTAAATTAGGCGCTTCCACTTTCCTTCACCAAGCTTCTCAATGCGATTCGTCTTTTTCCAACGACAAAGCAAACTGTTGATGCTCGTGCTGGTCACACTCTGCCCCTTTTTGGCACGGAGCTTGATGAGATCGCTTGTCGTGAACTCCTTCTCCAGCAGTCCGAGCAACGATGATGCCGTCCCTCGTTCGCCCGAAACAATTTCCAAATTCGAGGTCAACTCTTTCTCCATTTGTTCGCCCCAAAGTTCCATTTGATTCCGGAAAACATATTCGGCAACCCACTTAGCAAACTCAGCCACTGTCTTCGTCCACTTATGCCCTTCCAGCAACCAACAGAGCATACCAGCTCGGAATCCTATCACGGCAGAACGACGTCGAAGCGTATCGGCTGCATGACAATCTGCATCAATTGCTTGTTGTCTTTTCTCCTCCAGCCAATCAGCAATAACCTTGCTCAATTGCGGACAACTCACCATACCTTGCTCCGAATCCAGCCGTCGGGCCCAACGGATAATTTCCTCTCGCTCTGCGTCAGAATAGGGCGCAAACACAGGTATCTCGCTGAAACTTGTATCCGGAAGCTGTGCGAAACACACTCGAGTAGCCAGACCATTCTCCAAATCCTTGAAGAACCGCTTCATTGAATTGGGCGTGCCGGTCATCAGCAGGTTGTAATATACCGCAATATGTGCTGAGAAACTCGTATCGCTCATATAGGCTTGACCATATTCGGCATTGTCAAAAGCTAAACGATAAATATCGGACTTCTGACTCCACACTCCTGCGCGCTCACTCTTGACTAAGGTGTCCATTTCCTCACCTATTCCAATCAGGTGTTTGCCCTCGGAGTACGTAAGCAGTTGCAGCAGTTTGGCGATGGAAATCGAGACGCCATTGTTTCGCGGACAGGCGCGCGGATCTTGCGGTTGGTTCTTGCTGTTTTTGCTGGCTCGAAGTGCTTCCTTGTAGGCTTGCTCTTTCTCTCGCTCTATCTCATCTTGCTCGTTGATGGGCGTAAGCAAAAGGTCAACAGGCTTTCGGATAAACGACTTACCACTGGCGGCCGGAGCCGTGATGCAACTGAAGAACGAAAGGCTCTGCACTTGTCTGTCAAGATACTCAAAGCGAATCCTTGTGGCCAAAGTTCCCAAGACCGGAAGGCTGGCAATGACCATTGCAGGTCGGTAATCAGCCGGCAGTCGCCTACAAATGATTTGCAACAATCTCGGCAATGGTGGGAGAGGCATATCTATTGCCCGTCCAAACTTCTCCATTTCTCCATCAGTAGAGCAAGACCAGGGTAAAGCAGCTGTAGCCACTGCGGCCTGTACTATGGTAGGGATGGTCATTTTTCGAGGTCGTCCCAATGCCGAGTGTATAGCTTGCTTTCGCTCCTCAACCGACAACCCAAAATCCGGCAACACTTGCAGCAGCAGAGCTGCGTCAAAATCGCAGATATACCGCATATAGTTCGCCAGCGAGAAATATACCGTGTTACGCTCTCCCTGTACGGCTCCGCCATGGCTTCCGATATTCGTCAGCAACTGCTGCACGATATCTGAGTAGGGAGTCCCCTTGAAACATAATACGTCAGCAGAAGATGCCTGTGTGCCAGCATTGAGAGATTCGCTTTTCGGTTCTATCGTTTTGGCGGCCTGTTCGTTGTGCTGTTCTGCCTGATTATTGCCATTACTTTGCCACCACTGCATAACCTCCTCGCTCGGCCAATTGCAGAGCCATTCTTCAAATATCCAAAGGATATACTCTCTCGGAACGATATAGCTTGCTCGAGCCAGATCCTTGGTTACGGCATCGTACTCCGTTATACCCAGCGCCTCAGCCATGCGCATCTGAGCTTCCTCAATGGTTTCCATTTTCGCCTCTCCTTCGGAAGAAGAATGGGGTAAAATGCTCTTTCTTTCGCCGATAATGCGCAACCCTTTGCCGCTCGCCGTGATGGCCACCAAGTAAATATGCTGCTCACGGAGAATCTGCTCATTCACGGTCTCAAACCATGCTTGCGGCTCGTCCACGTGATCCACATCCAGCATTGCCAGTCCGCTCGGCACCGCCAATTCGCTCTTGCGTGGGCCGCCATACGATTGTTGGGAGGTATCAGCATCCGGCTGCCTAAATGCCGAAGCGTGCGGAATCAGTATCGGCAATCGCTTCTTGAGGGCCTGTTTCTTATCGTTGTAGTCCGGTGCGTTCTCGTCAAGATTGGCAATTTGAGCACACACTTTCTTAACTATGGGCGAGTCTATCAACTCGTTCCATTTCTCAGCGGTGCACGCCATTGGAGCACCGGCATTTACTTTTTCTTGATAACAAATACGCGTCATATGTTTTTCTTATTGTAATGCTTATTAATTACTTCACCGCTCTTCTCAGCGTTCCATTTCCCCTTATCCTCCCAATACGATTCGTCCTCTTGTTCGTTTTTGGGAAACGAGCTCGCGGAGCGGTTACGAGACTCTCCAACATGGTGGATTTCCTTATGTTCTTCGGGATAGAGTTTTCGCTGTTTTTGGGCTTTCTTATTCACCACTTTCTGCATCTCCAACCATTGCTCCTCGGAGACCTCCAATTTCTCAATTTGGCAAGGGTCAAACATGTTGCAGTCTGCCATCCAAGGATGCATGGTCATTCTGCAATGGGTCTTGAGCGGCCCGTTGAATCCATGTACTTTACCCGTCTCAGTGTACCAAGGGCAAGCGCTACTACATTTCGCGCTGCCCTTTCTCAATGCAATCAATAATGGCATACAGATTACGAATTAGATGCACCATCAGGGTCCTCGCTTGCCTCGTTTTTAGGGAAAGGCTCGCAGAGCGGTAAGGGTGTTCCGCACAGGTTTTCACCCATCGTCTCAATCTCGCTTGCCAACATGTCTGCAAGCTCTGCCGTTGTGCGGTATTCTTCATGATGGATGTAAAACTCCACCTTCACATGCCGCGTGTTGGCCGTCATACGCCCATGTTTGGTTCTGTCAAGCAACTGCCACTGTAGTTCCGGATGAGGCTTAGGTGCGCGCGCCTCACTAAAGATAAAATGTTCATTTTCCTGATCCATCGTCAGCATACCGGAGCGTTTCTCATTCTCCTTGATGTGGCTCTCCACCATCTCCGTGGTTAAGTCCACGCACAAATAATTCTGTTTAATCATAGCTCGTTCGCATCAAAAAAGTTAGACATCGGTTGTAATAAATTGTCTGGACGAAGGAATTCGTTGTCCGTGTACTGCGGTTCAAAGTGGTCGAGTTCGGCTGTCCATCCTTTGAAGCAGGCTTTGTACTGCATTACGCATAATGTCAGCAGTTCCATTGCGCGTTGGCAATAGTCGTTCCACTGTTTGCGGCTATAACCTTTTCCAATAAAGATTATCACCCGCAATTTCAGATAATCTTTCTCGCGAAACTCCTTTACATAAGGCCAGTACCGCAAATGTTCTCGGGCGTCAAGAAGTGCCCGTCTGGTTGGTGCGCAGAGTGTCATCTCTGTCAGACCGGTTCCACTGTTTCTCCAATGGTCGGTAGAAAAATACGTTTTGTTCATAATAAATAAGTTTACAGTCACATCCGGAACTGTTCCCGAACGTTTTCGACTGCAAAATTACCAAAGACTCAATGCCTCAACGAGTATTTTTCTGCATATTGAGTCCACTGGCACTTTCCGCCATGTAAACCTCTATATATCAACGAATTATATAGTACACTTTTTTTCAAAAAAATTTTCATGTAAGACTGAGTCCTGCCTTCAGTCCTGCCAATGAGCAAGATAACAAAATGACAATTCTTCCGAAACATACTGCCAAAATGACAGACACTGCATCATGGCATACATTTTGATTATTTGTTAGAAAAAATTTTCACTTTATGGCAAAACCTCCTTGTAAGGATCTATATCAGGTTCGCACCCTTGCCTATTATCTAGCCCAAGGCGGAATCTATAATGACCTTATCACTCATCTGACCCAACTTCGTCGCCAGCCTCAACACCGTGGCATGGCCTCTCCTGCTGCGTTGCTTAACGAAGCGTGTTATCATCTTGATTACAGCCAAACACTCCCTCCCGAAGAGGCTGCGGCTCATATTGCCAAGCTGCCGGAAATCATCCGCGATCTCATCCAGCGTATGCAAGAGAAAAAAAAGCAGCAAGCATCGATAACGCTGCAAGCGATTATTGACCATATCTTGGCTCACAAGCAGTATCAGTTCGTTAATCAGATTATCAATATGCTCAAGGACCTGATTGGCCGAACCTGCACAGAGGAAGAGTACCAGCAGATTCTCGCTGTTGAGCAAAAGGTGATGGATAATTCTGCAATGGAAATACACAATCATAACCACATGAGCAACTGCAATGTGCTCACGGGGTCAGTCTATAATCCTCAATTCCCCACTCACGAGCAATGAACAATACCGACCAACAACCTCGTATCGTTAATCACAACGAGATGCACGATTGCAATGTCTTCATGGGCGATTCCTATGGCGGTATATTTCCTCTTCCGGGTGCACAGGTCACTATTAATCAACAACTTGGCCCACAAAAGCGAAATACCTCTATAGAAGGGAAAACAGAACCTATCGAACAGCGCCAATCCCGCAAGGAAGAAGCTATATCTGCTATATGTAAGCATCTTGATTTTGCCCCGGAGATGCTCGGCTACGACAACCTTCATCAGAAACTTACCAACGAACGAATTGCACTTCTGTTTCGCCGATGCTTAGGTATGAGTATGACTCCTCCTAAAGAAGCATTTCGACCGATGATGGAGCAACTGTGGGTGCTGCTGATTGACGAGCGTAAGCAATGTACCAAGGTAGCAGGAGAGCCTTATTTTCGGCAAACGGTGCTCAATATCTTTGGGTATTTCGTACAAGAAGGACTGCTGACCGGTAGCCCGCTTGAAATAGCTCGAGCTATCTTTGCAGATGCTGATACCAATACGGCTAAGAATATTTCGCGGGCCATTTCATCGCCCGTTTTTCCGGAAGAACTATCCGATATGTTAAACTTCTATATTTCCAAACTCAATAATGGCGAAATCTAATACCACGCAACATAAAGGTTGGGGAGGCGACTGGACGGAGGAAAAACTGGATTGCTTCGAAAAATACGTAAGAGCTTACCTCACGATTATGAACAAACATCGCGATAAGTTCAACTGGAAACTTATGTACTTCGATGGCTTTGCGGGATGTGGTGATCGGCAAATAACATGCGAAGAGAATACGTCCGTTTCGCTTTTTGGCGATGAAGAGTTCGATACGAAAGAACTCCAAGTGTATCAAGGAGCTGCCGAACGTGTACTCAAAATAGAGAAGGACATGCGCGGGTTCGACTATTATTATTTCATCGATATGTATGAGGAGAACCTGACGCATCTGGAACTCAAACTGGCGCAATATCAAACGAAAGGCAAGAAAGTCTATCGGCGGGGAGATGCCAACAGTTGGATTCTTGAGTTGGCAAGTTATCTTAGGAGTCATCCCAAAACCAAAGTCCTCTGTCTGCTTGATCCTTTTGGTATGAATATCCAATGGAAATCCATTGAAGCTATAGCAGGAACTGGGGTGGATTTGTGGATATTGGTGCCAACAGGAAGCATCGTCAATCGCCTTATCCAGAACAATGGTAAATTGAGATATCCCGACAAACTGGAGGACTTCTTTGGCCTGCCTGCACAAGCAATCAGCGACCGGTTCTATCGAGAGGAGGAAATTCCGAGTGATCTCTTTTCTAACGAACACAAAGAAGTGAGAAAAGTAAAAAATGTAATCCATGAAATTGCCCAGCTTTACAACGAACAATTGGGAAACCTCTTTGAATATGTTACTTCTAAGCCACTTACGTTGCTCAATAGCAAAGGAGTACCAATCTTCCATTTCGTTTGTGCCTCATTCAACCTAACGGCCGTCAAGATCGCCCAACAAATTTTCGCTAAAAAACAATCTAACAGATGAGCCGCAAAGCCGCACAAAAAACACAACTGGCACACTCCCTCGCGAAGGTGCAGTTTTACCAAACCTTCCTCAATAAATACTTGAGGATGCTGCTCAATATGACCAATATCGAAGAGGTTCATATCTACGATGTGTTCTGCGGACGTGGGGTATATGAGAATGGTACTGAAGGGAGTGCGCTGCGAGCTTTGCATGTCATCAATCAGATTCTGTCAGAAAAAGAGCATGCTCCTCAGGTGACATTACACCTCAACGACATTTGCAAAGAGCATACACTATCCGTTATCAATGCCATCAATAAGAAGAACGAATTAGCCTATTGCAGCATTCATACGACCAATATGCCTGCCGAACAACTGATGCAAGAGCTCGCGAATAAATGGCAGTCTCATCATCACTACAAACGACGCAATATCCTTTTTATTGATCCTTACGGCTACAAAATGATTGATCCCGAGGTGCTGAGGGCACTTGTGCTGGATTGCCATGTAGATATATTGTTGTTTTTGCCGGTGTCGTTCTTATATCGCTTCACCGGATATGCCTTTCATGAGGATGCTTCAACTAGCGTTAAACCCTTACGAGAATTTATTGAATCACTCTTCCCTGATAAACATCCTATTCGTATGGAGGGATTAGGCGTTCATCAATATATCAATTACCTTACGGATGCTTTTTCGTTTGATAATCAGTGCTATTCCGCCAGTTACCATCTCGAGCGAAGGGATCATAACTATTTCTCGTTATTCTATATGTCGAAGTCGCTCATGGGATTTGAGAAAATCATTGAGGCCAAATGGGAATTAGACGAGGAAAATGGATGCGGATTTCAACTGCCTCCCCAGATGCGCGATTTATTTGAGGAAGAGTGGAAAGCCGAACGGAAAAAAGAGATGTTTGAATCGCTGCGGTTGCTGCTAACGAATTTATTAACATCTACTCGTAAGAAAATTACAAATGATATCGTCTATCGGTATATATTGCAACATGAGTTCTTACCTCGACACGCCAAAATCATTCTCTCTGACATGCAGAAGAAAGGTCAGTTAGAGTGCTACAAGATGGATACTGGACAACCGGCGCCTAAGGGGTCGTTCTATTTGAACTACCGCTATTACACCAAGCCCTGTGCCGTGTTTGTTTATAAATAATAATATTACAACTTTAAGAAGAATTATGAGAACTACAAAAATAGAATGGACAGAACGAACATGGAATCCCGTCACGGGGTGCACGAAGCAATCTGCCGGATGTGCGCATTGTTATGCTGAAACAATGGCGCGTCGTCTGAAAGCGATGGGCATGGCTAAGTATGCAAATGGTTTTCTGCCCACCATTCATCCCGAAGCAATCAATGAACCACGAAAATGGAGCAAAGGATGCCGGATTTTCGTTTGCTCCATGTCCGACCTTTTTCACCCAGATGTGCCTTTCGATTTTATCGATCAGGTCATGACAACCATCCGAGAAACCCCACAACATCGTTATCAGCTCCTGACCAAGCGCGCTGAACGCATGGCTGAATATTTTTCCAATCGACCCGTACCATCCAATGCGTGGCTTGGCGTTACTGTTGAATGCATCAATACAAAAGCACGTATGGAGGCTTTGAAGACTATTCGATGCCAATCTGTCAAGTTTCTTAGCTGCGAACCACTCCTCGAAGACCTTGGAGAAATGGACTTTTCGGGCATTGATTGGGTGATTGTAGGTGGCGAAAGTGGTCCTTTGGCACGTCCTATGGACCCTAATTGGGTGCGAAAACTCTATGCGCAAGCACAAGAGCAACAAACCGCTTTCTTCTTCAAGCAATGGGGAACATATGGGGCCGATGGGGTCAAACGTTCTAAACACGCAAATGGCAAACTCATTGATGGACAGTTAGTTCAGCAAATGCCGTGCGATAAATAACAGGTTTTTTTCACCTGTACTATTGAGGTTTTTTATCACTGGTTGCCGTCTTTGTAAGGCACCAATTTTGACACCATGGATTGCATGAATTGCAGAATTGCACATTCATGCAGGCTGGGTGTTTTGGCCAATATATATATAATATATAATATTATATATATATTGACATTTTTTTTGACCTATACTCGCCGACAATTATGTGCAATTCTGCAATTCATGCAATTCATCCTCGTTCTTAACGTAGTTAAACAAATTTTTTTCACTTTTTTTCATTTTTTTTCGAAAAAAATTTGCAAAACCCAAAATGTTCATCGTACCTTTGCACCGCAATTCAAAAAAGCATCGCACGTTCATCGCACGTTCATCGCGTTACCATCGCACACACGTACACGAGTAACCGCTATGCGGCGTTCCAGTAGTGACAAGGCGCGTTCCAGTAGCCTGCGGCTGTTCCAAGAGCCCTTCGGGCTTTCCAGTAGCGCTTCGCGCGTTCCTGATGGTTGCAGAAAAAAAATAATTTTGAAAAATCTTGAAAAATTTTGTTCATAAAAAATATAAACCCAAACAAGTCTATCTTGTTCTTTTCTTTTTATTCACCCCTGCGAGGTTTATTCCTAACCCTCTCGTCCCCGCACCTCGCAGTTATCTATCAGGCGGACATGGAGGGAATTGATTATGGGTATTGTTCATGGTAATTGGCTCACCGGCACTCACAGCGGCCGCGCCTG
>JALFZG010000024.1 GCA_022784645.1 Bacteroidales bacterium | reverse complement strand
TTGGTTGGGTTCTTGGCAGAATAAGCGGAAAGAGTCAATGAGTCCGGTTTGCTCCCATTGATCCATCCATTCGCGCTCTTCCGGCAAGAAACCGCTCACCCCCTTTTGTCGCTCCGGATGATTGATATCAATGGGCTTATGGCAAATATTGTAGTCACCACAAATGATTACGTTGGGGCGCTCTTTGCGGAGTGCCTCTACCCAAGGAAGGAAAGCGGCTAAGAATTCCATCTTGAAATCCTGACGTACATCCCCTGTTGTACCACTCGGTACATATACGCATACAATGGTGAGGTCACCATAGTCTGCGCGAAGAACGCGTCCTTCTGCGTCAAAACGCTCAATTCCCATACCTGCTTTCAGGAAATCGGGTTCGCGCTTAGAGAAGATGCACACGCCCGAATACCCTTTCTTTTCTGCCGAGTGAATATAACTCTTGTATCCTAATTCTGCGAAAGCATGCGCATCAATTTGGTCGGGTTGAGCTTTGCTCTCCTGAATGCAAAATACGTCAGGATCTGCTTCTGGCAACCAGGTAAGTAGTCCTTTGTTGATAGCCGAACGAATGCCGTTGAGGTTATAACTGATAATTTTCATTTTTTGATATATATTTGTATGCCTTTAGAATGATGTTCTTTACCTTCGCCATCATCGCCAACTTGGATAATATAGAATCCGGGGCTTAAGTCTTTCACTTTTACGTCTGTTGTGATTAGATTGCCGCTAACGTCATAAATGGCTTCGATTTTTGTATATGTTCGGCCTTTCTTATCTTTGGCATTGGCCGCTTCTGTGGTCATGGGAGTGAGCCAATCAGCACCGCCCATGAAGTCAAAGCTAATGCGATCGCCATCTTCCTGTATATCCGTAATAGGATATTGCTCATAAGGCAAGAAGGCATCAGCTCCGCTTGGGAAAAGGTCATTCTGCCGACCAATACTACTATTGGTTTTACCATCGGCCTCGATGATATCCACGCCCAAATTGTTAGCGGTGTTGTTTACTTTATTGGCAGTCCATGTGCGATAAGTATAGCTCACCTTGGTAATCATCATGCCATGACCAGGTAGATGCTCATCCCATTTGGTGTTTTGCCGATTTTCTATCAAGTAAAACTCCGTAGGCTTGGGGTCGTTGCCTTTAAAATTGCATTCGCCTGTTTTGGTGATGATATATGCTTTGTTGGAAGTTTGCAATTCATCGAGAATAGGGCTGGCAGGTTGATTTAGTAAAGTGGGGGTAAGCCATCCGCAGAAGAATCGCTCATAAGCAGAATAGGCAGGTGGTGTATTGCCACTATTGTTATATGGTCCCACATCCATTACGTCCCATTCGGTCATGGTTTTATGGCTGGAATAGTCGGTAGCATAGAGATCCGGCAAACCGAGCACATGAGAGAACTCATGAACAAACGTACCAATGCCTGCATGCTGTTTGCTGTCATAGGCTATCTCGTTGCCGCATGCGTAGGTATTAAGTAACTTGCCATCCAATTTTACTGTTTTAAAATAGCTGACGTAGTATGTATGTGGCCAAATCGTGTTGCGGATGTCGCTATCTGCTTCTCCGTAACCAGCATAAATGACATAAACGAAGTCAATTTCGCCATCATTATTGCAGTCGTATTGCGTAAAATCCACGCCATCTTCGTCAGCAAGTTGACATGCTTCGATAATCATTTCGTAGGCGTAATAATCATCGTAACTGCCGTAATAACTCATGTTTTGACTGACCGTATATGGCCCTACCACTTCAAACTGAGGGGAGTATTGTCCCATCGATTGGTCTTCAAAATACGTTTTTGCAGATCCTTCTGAATGAACAGTTGTTTGTTTCCCCCCATATGTATAAGAGTAGTCTCTAACATAGTTATCTGACTGAATCATGGCCTTAATATCAGCCACATCAGTGGAAAATTCCTTATCCTTGAAGTTTACTAATATTACTAATCCTCTTGGGGCAATATTGAGCGGGATCTCCGTGTTTTGCATAGCTGCTGTTCTTTGT
>JALFZG010000051.1 GCA_022784645.1 Bacteroidales bacterium | reverse complement strand
TTCAAGGTGGTTGATGGTGCGGTAGTGGTTGACCCCAACGCCAACACCTCTTTCGCCACCGTCTCGGCATCCGTAAAGCTGCCTGACGACAGCGCTAATGCCCCGGCAAGTCCGGACAGCGGCAGCGGCTCCACTTCGGGCGCGCAGACTCCTTCGGGCGGCTCTGACTCCGGCAGCGGCAGCGACAGCGGCTCCGGCTCTCAAGGTGGCAGTAGCGGCGATGAAGACGCCGGATTCGAGTAATCTATCGTCAGAATGGATTTCGCTAAAAGATTTCGATTAATCGAAATGTAGCGCTCCATCATTCCGCCTCTTCTCCTCCAAACTTTCAGTTTGTCGTCGAGGACACCTCCCCGCCCTTACGGGCTACCCCTCCTGCACAGAGGGGTGCGATGCCGCTAAAATCGGCCCTTCGGGGCCGTGTCGCATAAACCGACGCTTCGCTCGTTTCTGCGAGGCTGCGCATAGGCAAGGTGGAGGGAGGAGCGACTGGCGGTTCCAAGCGCTAAAGAGCGTTAAAAAAAAGAACAACGAGCAGAGCTCTATTTTTCAACGGGCTACGCCCTATTAAACAACGAGCAAGCTCTATTTTTCTTTTATGTGAGAACGAGAAATAATTTTGGTAATTTTGCTTAATTTTGTTCTTTTTTTAAAAACAACCTGTCTATTTTGTTCTTTATATATCATGGCAAAGAAAGATAAGAAAGTGAACGCATGGCAAATCATAGTAGCCGTGTTTCAAGCCCTCGCAGCCCTCTTCGGCTCGCTCAAGAAGTCCCACGATATCGCACATGAGGCTTCGTCTGAAGATCCCGATCGTCAGAATGGACTTCGCTAACGGATTTCGATGAATCGAAATAAGCGCTCCGTCATTCTTCCTCTCCCCAAAAATCAGAGATTTCCGGGGGCCCCGAAAAGACGAATAAATTCTGCTGCGGATAAATAAAACAAATCCCATCGCGAAAGCGGTGGGATTTTTCTTTCCAAAAGTTCACAAAGTTCACACATTTTAGAGTAAGGATATGCGCTTCGCGCAGTTCCAGTAGCCCGGAGGGCGGTACTCGAAATAATTTTGCTGAATTTTGTATAATTTTGTTCGTATTATTTTGTTATATCATTTTTTTTTACTAATTTTGCAGCCGTTTTTATAAATTACGCTAAATATGCTTAAGAATATTCTCGCAATAACCGGCAAGCCGGGTCTGTATCGCCTCGTAAATCGCGGCAGTAACATGCTCATCGTAGAATCATTACTCGACGGCAAACGTATGCCTACGTATGCACGCGATAAGATCATCAGCCTCGCTGACGTATCGATGTACACCAACGGTGACGATATCGAGCTTTGGAAAGTGCTCGAAGCTGCCTACAAGAAAGAAGACGGCAAGCCCTGCGCTATCGATGCCAAAAAAGCCGACAACAAAGTGGTACTCGCATGGTTCGACGAGGTGCTGCCCGATTGGGACCGCGACCGCGTTTATCCTACCGATGTACGCAAACTCATCAGTTGGTATAATATCCTCATCAACGCCGGCATCACTACCTTCGCACCCGAAGAGGAAAACGAAGAGAAAGCAGAATAATCTGACCATTCTAAACGATCGCATCGCTCTTGCATATTGCTACTTAAAGATATCATCCATATTATCGAATCGGCAGCCCCCCTGTCTAACCAAGAATCGTGGGACAATTCGGGACTGCAGATTGGTGACAAAGAGGCGTCCGTCTCATCGGTACTACTATGTACTGATGTGACGGATGCTATTGTGGATGAGGCAATAGCCAAACAAGTCGATCTGATTATCTCCCACCATCCACTGCTCTTCCACGGGCTGAAGACCATCCAAGGGCAGACCATGCAGGAGCGCGCTGTGATACGTTGTATCCGCGCCGGCATCAGTATCTACTCCTCCCACACCGCGATGGACTGCTTCCTCCACGGAGTAAGCGGCCGTTTGGCAGAGCACCTCGGCATCGCCCATTACCGCATTCTTCACCCAACCCTCAACGACCAGACCGGCTATGGGGTGATAGGCGAGTTGCCCACTCCCCTGCCCTTCTCGGAGCTGCTCAAGCGCACTAAGACCACACTCGGAGCCGCAGCTATCCGTTATATCCCGCCCCAAGGCGGCGAAGCGACCCTCGTGAGCCGTATAGCCCTATGCGGAGGCGCGGGCGCGGAGTTCATCGACGATGCTATCCATCAGCAAGCCGACGTCTATCTGAGCGCCGACTGGAAGCACCATCAGTTCATCGAAAACGCCGGCCGTATCGGCATCATGGACGTGGGGCATTTCGAGAGCGAACAGTTCACCAAAGAGGTCATCGCCTCCCTGCTCGCTGACTGCGGACTCACCCTCCATCTCGCCGCCGCCGACCGCAGTCCGGTGAAGGCGGTGTAGCGAGGGGAGAGCCTTGCGGGCGGTCCAGGCGCTGCGCGCGGTTCCTAAGGCGCTTCGCGCGGTTCCAATAGGCCGGAGGCCGTTCCAGAGGATAATAGGACGGAGATACTATCTCCTGCCAACAAACAATACAAAATAGCCCTGCGGGCCAAGGCCGGAGGCCGTTCCAGATGGTTCCAGGGCGCTTCGCGCGTTCCATTGGCCGGAGGCCGTTCCAGGTGGTTCCAGAGGCGCTTCGCGCGGTTCATTGGCCGGAGGCCGTTCCAGATGGTTCCAGATGATTCCAGAGCGGGTATTGTTCATTGGTAGCGGATATTATCCGCGTAGATTGGTGCTCTGCGCAATTTATTGATTCATCAAAAAAAACAAAACATATGGCAAAGAAAATTGATCCCAACGAACTGACTGTAGAAGAGAAGCTTCATGCGCTCTACGAACTGCAGCAGGTAGATTCTAAAATCGACGAACTGCGTGTGCTCCAAGGTGAGCTTCCGCAGGAAGTAAAAGACATGGCCGACATCGTAGAAGGCCTCAAGACCCGCCTCAGCAATATCGAAGACGATATCAAGAGCTGCGAGACGCACCTGAGCGAACGCCGCGTAGAGATGCAGAACGCCGAGCAGGCCATCCTCCGCTATCGCGACCAGCAGGAGAACGTACGCAACAACCGCGAATACGACAACCTCTCCAAGGAAATTGAGTTTCAGCAACTCTCCATTGAGCTCGCTCAGAAGAAAATCAAAGAGTTCACCTCCCTTCTCGAGACCCGCACTGCTGACAAAGCGCGCACTATCTCCGAGATTGAAGAGAAAACCATCGAACTCAATCAAAAACGTGCAGAACTCAACGATATCCTCCTGGAGACCAAAGAGCAGACTGAGACGCTCGTCCTCCGCGCCAACAAGCTCGAACTCGGTATCGATGAACGTTTGCTTGCCGCCTTCAAGCGCATCCGCAAGAACGCTCGCAACGGCTTGGCAGTAGTAACCGTAGATCGCGATGCCTGCGGCGGTTGCCACAACAAGATTCCCGCTCAGCGTCAGCTCGATATCCGTCAGCGCAAGAAAATCATCCCTTGCGAATACTGCGGCCGAATCCTCGTAGATAAAGAACTGGCCGAATCGGTTAAGCCGGTGAAAGTGAAATAACAAAATCCCGCTCGCTATGAGCGGGATTTTTTATTGATTGTCGCGCGATGCGGCAATTTACGCGGATAATATCCGCTACTAAGTGAACGATACTATCTCTGGAACCATCTGGAACCGCGCGAAGCGCTCTGGAACGCCCGAAGGGCTATTGGAACTGCGCGAAGCGCTATTGGAACTGCGCGAAGCGCTACTGGAACGCCCGAAGGGCTACTGGAACCGCGCGAAGCGCATCTACTCCAGCACTTCGCGGATGGCGTTGAGCACCTCGGCCATGTTGATGGGTTTGGTGAGGTGGCCGTTCATCTGCGCATCCATGATACGCTGACGGTCTTCCTCAAACGCATTGGCCGTGAGCGCCAAGATAGGGATGGACGCTTTCACCTTATCATCGAGCGAACGGATAGAATAACTCAAGGCATAGCCATCCATCACGGGCATCTGTATGTCAGAGATAATCAGGTCGTAATAGCCAGCCGGTCGGCTCTCATAGAGGCTGACAGCCTCCTTGCCGTTATTCGCCATCTCCAGCAGAAGGCCATACTCGCTGAGCATCTCCTCAAGCAGTTCGCGGTTAAGCTCGTTGTCTTCTGCCACCAAGATACGTTTGCCTGCAAAGAACGCCACATCAATGGTCTCCTCTTCCTGCACCTTCGGTTGCTCCTTCACAAAGGGTCGGCAAAGCACCTCGCGGAGCTCAGAGAGGAAGAGCGGCTTGCTGCAGAATCCTGTTACGCCGGCTTCACGTGCCTCCTCTTCGATGCTCGTCCAATCGTAGGCCGTGAGGATAATGATGGGTGTGTTATCTCCCACTTCTTTTCGGATACGTCGCACCACCTCGATGCCGTTCATATCGGGCATGAGCCAATCGATGATGAACGCCTTGAACGCATCAGCCGACTCGTTGGCGTACCGCGTACGGAGCACAGCCTCCTTGCCGGAGGTGGTCCACTCTGGCCGCATGCCAATGGTAGAGAGCATCTTGCAAACCGAGGAGCAGGTATTGAAATCATCATCGGCCACCAGCGTATGGATACCTTTCAGTTCGGGGATAGGCTCCTGACTGACGGCATCGCCGCATTTCTTCAGGTCGAGGATCACAGTGAACTCCGAGCCTTTGCCTTCCTCGCTGCTAACAGCAATGGCACCATTCATCATATCTACGATATTCTTCGTGATAGCCATACCCAATCCGGAGCCTTGGATGCCGCTTACGGTAGCCGTTTCCTCACGGGAGAACGGCTCAAAGATATGTTTCTGATACTCCGCGCTCATACCTATACCCGTATCCTTAATGCGGAACTCATACTCTGCATACTCGGGGTTGGAGCACGGCGTTTCAATCACTCGCATGCTAATGGTGCCGTTTGATGGAGTAAACTTAATGGCATTGCCGAGGATATTGAGCAACACCTGATTCAGGCGAAGCTTATCAACAATCACGCACTCATGAATCACATCCTGCGTGTCGATAAAGAAGTCGATTTGCTTGGCTTGCAGGTTGGAGTGCACAATAGCTCGCAGGTCGTGTATCACATCGGGCAGACTCACTTCGCGCTCGTCGAGTTTGGTTCGTCCGCTCTCAATGCGGCTCATATCCAGCACATCGTTGATGAGCGAGAGCAGGTGATTACTCGATATGGTGATTTTCTTCAGATAATCAGCAACCGCATCTCGGTTATCGATATGCGCTGCCGCCAAGGAAGTAAAGCCGATGATGGCATTCATTGGCGTACGGATATCATGGCTCATGCTGTTGAGAAAGGTGGTCTTAGCTTGATTGGCATGATTAGCCAACGCCAACGCCTCTTTAAGCAGTCGGTTGTTGCGCTCCAGCTCTTTCTGCCTCTGCTGCTCTACCTTCTTCTCCATATTGACGTCAAACAAGGTAAGCAGGCAGATGGGTTCCGTTCCCTCCAAATCAGCAATAAGCGACAAGCGCAGCCACCCGCAGCAGCTGAACTGAAAATCATCGAACAGGTGTACCTCTTCGCTAATCGTCTCCAAGGTGGCATTCCTAACAAAGTCGGTTATCCTCGGGGCGTCAGTATCCTGCAGAAGGCCATTCTGCAAACGCGTAATCAAGTCGCTGACATGCGTTACGCCCGTGAAATCCATCCCCAAAACGGAGCTACTCTTAATCACCACACAATCGCCTGTCATCACGTGAATCTTGATGATGGCGGCATAGATGCGGCTGATCGCCTTTATACTGTTGTTCATTCCTGCTGTTGGTTATTTTATGCTGTATGGAGAATAGCATCCAGCGCTTCAATCAGTTGGTTCGTAACCAATGGCTTGGTCAGATAGCCATTAGCCCCCTTCATGGTAGCATGTGCATGGTGCTCAAACTCTGACAACGAGGTGAGCATAATCACGGGCAACTCCTCCGTAGCGGGGTTCTTTCGGATAGCATCCAGCACCTCAAAGCCATCCATCTCGGGCATCATAATGTCGAGCAACACGGCATCAGGGTGAGCAGACTGAATCAGATCGAGCGCTTCTTTCCCGGAGAGGGCAGTGATGATGTCGTAGTTAGAGAAACGCAGCTGCGACTTGAGCAACGTCAGGTTGACGGCAATATCGTCAACGGCTAATATCAAAGGTTTCTTATCCATGAATTATCGATTTGGGAACGTATCCCGTTTTCTCATATTGTTGTTTGTTTCACTTGTTTCTAATTGATGGGGTTCAGCCGAATCCCTTCTTAATACCCAGGATTTTGGCCGAGGGCCGGATTGAGGGTGATTTGGTCGAGCGGCACCTGGTCGAGGTAATACCTATCGAGCCATCCTCCTCCCGTAGCCAAAGGCGATGGATAGGTGTAAATCCATCCGGATCCAGAGGTATTGGGGTCAGCCGAACCGGTTTGCTCAATGAGGTTATTATCCACGAAAAGGCCGGTATAAGCTCCTGTTCCATAGGGCAGATTAGCCGCCGTCACCCACGCTCCACAGGGCTGACGATTGATGAAGTAGGGCGCTTTGTGCCAACGCTTAACATCATAAAACGACATACCGGTGCCCATCAGTTCCACCAAACGTTCTCTACGAATCTCCCAAAGCAGCGGTGGCACGGGATAGGTGGTCTTGCTGTCGTAATTCGCTATCCATGGTGCCGTGCCCTTATCGCGTTTTGGGTCCCAATTATCATCAATCAAGCTGACTGTCATCGGTTCCACCCCTGCTCGAGCACGCAGTTTATTGATGGTCTTATCCGCCACTTCTTGATTGAATCGGCCGAGTTCACAAGCCGCTTCGGCATAGTTCAGGAGCACTTCGGAGAGGAGGAAAATGGGCTTGTCAGACGTTTGGTAGGCTTTGTTGAGGCCTTTCTCCCAGGAGGTGTAGCTCTTCCAGAAATAGTAGCCGGTGAGGCACCGCATGTAGTTGTCGGTCTGGCTGTATTTGGTGATGTTGGGGGCAGAATGCGACATGGAGTTGGTGTGGTTATGCGCGGGCAGACGCTTGCTTCCGAGCGAAGGATCGCCTCCACCATCGTAGCATTTGATGTTCGGGCCGAAATAGTCGATATACCGGCGGAACTTAACGGAGTCAGCCGCCGTAATGGCGTAATTGCCTTTTCCGTTGAGCGTATCGCCTGCGCTCCAGAAGGTCCATTGCACAAACGTATTCACGTTGTCAGGGTTCTCAAACTTACCGATCTTCGCCTGCACCGGAGGTTCGAAGGTGATGGGCAGACGAGGGTCGCGATTCTCATACACATCCCAGAGGTCGTGCCCTTCCCCGCCCTTATAACCGGAGCTGGCGTTGGCAATCGGTCGTCCGTTTTGCATCAGGTAGAGGTCGATGGTCGCCTGTGGGGCATCGGTGGTATGTGCTGCAACGTGAACGAAATCGCTGAATCGGTGGGCGAGCAACGTGTTGTATTGCTTATAGAGGATGATTCCGGGCACTCCCGCCAAATCCTCGGTGGTGTATTCGTTGTCGAATCCAGCCGCCGGATAATGGTCGTTGCCATTTCCATAAAAGAGGTCGGGATAGCGCACCATCAGGGAGTCAGACACCGCCATACATTTCTCGAAATAAGAAGTATAGTCTTCATCCAGACCATGGTATTTCGCCCAAGTGGCTTCGCGCAGAAGAAAACGGCTGAGGGCCGCACGGCAGCAATCGGCATTCACGGTGCAGTCGCCATCGTTTTGATTACCTATATGCGCAATGGCATATTCGAGTCGGTCGATGATATTGCGCGCCACCTCAGCGCGAGGGGTACGCGGGCCATAGGCTTCAGGGCTCAGATCGTTGAGCACAGAAGTGATATAGGGCACATCGCCATAGCGAGCTATCAGCTCCATATACCACCACGAGTGGAAGAAATAGCCTACGGAGCGCCAATGCTCCTGCTCCGCCTCCGTGAGATAGCCATCTTCGAGGTGGCTGAGCATGATATTCACCATGCGGATATAGGAAAAATCCCAGGTGTCGCTGGAGGTTACGATGGGCACCGTTTGATACGCATACGGATTCTGATAGAGGTCGCGATCAGTGAGCAGTCCGCTGTAATGATCGGAGTAATACTGTCCATTTTGCTGATACTGCGTACCACTCTGATTGGTAGCGATACGGCGGTCGGTAAACATCGCATAACACTTATACATGTATGCTCGGAAGTTGTCGTTGGAGGTAAACGCATTGTTCTCCTGCAAGCTGCCTTCCGGCTCGCGCGTGAGGAAACCCTCGCAAGCGGTGAGGAGCATCGCGAGCAAGAGCGTAAGCAAGAGCGAGCCCTTGCGGATAGCGTGTGGATGTATGTGGATATTCTTCATTTCTTCAGGATTTTAGAACGTGATATTGGCGCCCAGCGAGAGGGTGCGGTAATACGGATACGACCATGATAGGCTCTCGGGATCATAGCCCTCTGGCAGAGAGCTGATGGTAGCGAGGTTCTCCCCGCTCAGATAGAAGCGCACCTTAGATAGTACGCGCGTGGGCGCGAGAAGCTTAGCGGGCAGACTGTAAGAGAGGGTGATGTTCTTCAGCCTCATATACGATGCGTTTTGGATATAACGGTCTGACACTCGTGTGTTAGAGCCCACATTCTCCATCTGCCCATAGATGCGGTAGATATACGCATCGGGATTGGCAGCCACCATGTAGTCGGGCGATGCAGGGTCGTAACTCTTAGCCGTCCAATAATCGGTTTGGTTGGCATAAACAGGGAGGAACGCGCCTTCTTTGGTGTTGCCTGCAAAGGGGAACATCGCGGAGTTGCTGAGCACGTAATCGCGTTTGCCTACACCCTGCAAGAGAATACTCAAGTCGAGTCCTCTCCATGCCACACCGAGGTTGACGCCATACTCCAAGCGCGGAGTGCTGTTGCCAATCACGCGGCGGTCACCAGGTTTAGTGACGGTGTTCTCGCCCGGGGTAATCTCATTATCGCCATCGAGGTCCACAAACTTCAGGTCACCGGGCTTGGGCGAATACCCATTAATCGAGGTTACACCATCTCGGAGAATCCATTTATCCTGACGCGCATCTTCGATTACAAAGTCTTCAATCGAGTAGAAACCATCGTTTACGTATCCCCAAATCTCACCAAGAACCTCGCCTTCGTAATGGTATTTGAGATTACCGGTAGCGTTGTTGAATTTGGTGATTTTCGACACATGATCGTAGAGATTAAACGCAGCGCGATAGCTAAAATCGCCCACTTTATCGTGCCAACTGAGCGAGAGTTCCCAACCTCTTGTACGCATATCCGACACGTTCTGCAAAGGCGCGGGCGCACCTACCACGGAGGGCAATTCTACGCCATTTCCGAGCATACCCACCGTCGTGCGGTTATACCAATCAAACACGAATTGGAGGCGGTTGCTGAACATATTCAAGTCCGCACCGATATCAAACGTGCGCACCGTTTCCCAGGTGTAGTTGGCTCGAATCAAGCCGGGAGTGGAGATTACGTTTACGAACTCGCCTTTGTTGAGCCACACGTTGCTGCTCGTAATATTCATGCCAGCGATAAAGCCATAGGGAGCAATGTTTTGATTGCCGATGCTGCCATACGAAGCCCGAATCTTGAGGTTATCGAGATACTTGCGCGTAGCTTTCATAAACGGCTCCTCGCTGATTCGCCATCCGCCGGAAACGGAGGGGAAGAAGCCAAATCGGTTCTCCTTGGGAAACTTACTGCTGCCATCGTATCGGCAGTTGCCTTCAATCAGGTAGCGCCCCATGTAGTTGTAAGCTATTCGTCCGAACGCGCTGATGATAGCATACTCAGAGAGGCTGTCCTTCATCACTTTCTCGCCGGTAGCACCTTGGAGCGAAGGCACGCCCACCACCGTCTGCCCCTTAACGGAGTTAAACTGATAGGCCATGCTGTTGCTCTCCTGGTTGTATCCGGCTACCACGCTCAGGTTATGGCCATTGAGGTGGAGGTCGTAGTTCGTAAAGAGATTGAGCGCATGATACTGGGTGGTAATGTGGTTTTTCTGATACTCATCCTTGCCAGTGGCGGGCAACGGTCGGGTGCCCAACTGCGCATCGCATATCGTGAACTGCCCCGTGTAAGCACTAAAGAGCTGATCCTCTTGCTGATAGGTGTATTCAGCGGTGATCGTCCATCCCTTGAGCGGCTTGAAGATGGAGCGGAGCATGATACGCGGGGTGCTGGTTTGGGTTGTGGCAGCCGGCTGATAAAGGCAACCATTGGCGGGCGAATCGAGGATGATATCCTCGCTCTTGCCTACAAACTCACCCGGCATCAAGCCTTCAGGATACCAGTTATGCACGCGCACCGAATAGACATCGCAGAACACGTTCATGATATCCGAACGCCTCTGATGGGTGTAATACAACGTAGCTTCCTGCGTAAACCATTTGCTTACATCGCCTGACACAAACGCATTCAAGCCGATTCGGGTATATGCATCTTTGTTGGTAAGCATCGGACCATTCTCATGGCTGTAATTGCCGGAGAGGCGGTAGCGGATGCGGTCGGTAGAGCCGGAGACAGAGAGGGTATGGTTGTTCATAATGCCCGTCTCGAGCGCACTTCCGAACACATCACCTTCTTTCAGATAATACACCGCACCATCGGCATCGCGATACATACCATTTTCAAGAACGCCTACGAGTGTGCCCGCACGATATTGCCCGAGCAAATCCGTCCAGCGGTCGATATCGCCATTGCCTGCCCAATATTGCGAGCTGTAACCCGCCTCTTTGTAGGCCGCTATATAATCGCTAAGCGCAGCCGCACGCGGACGGGTGAGGCGCGTCTCGAAGCCTACGTTGAAATTATAATCGAGGTGAAACGCATCGCCTTTTTGGGGGTGCTTGGTGGTAATCAAAATCACACCTCCTGCAGCACGCGCGCCATAGATTGCGGCCGAAGCGGCATCCTTGAGCACGCTGATGCTCTCTATATCTTCGGGGTTGAGCGCATTGATATCTCCTTCGGCGTTGTCAATGAGGATCAGGGGTGAGCCACCATTGATGCTGAGCGTACCGCGGATATTAAACTCCTTCGGCTGGCCGGGAGAGGAAGCACCGGAGATCGTCAAACCGGGGATAACGCCCTGCAAAGCAGCAGCTGTACTGATCAGCGGACGATCGCCAACCACCTCCTGCATGTTCACTTGCTGAACAGCTCCCGTAAGGTTCACTTTCTTGCTTTGGCTGAAACCAACCACCACGACCTCTTCCAGGCGGAGGCTGTCGGCAGCCGTCTTCTTCACAGGTTGCAACTGTTCAGAGCCTGCGTCTTGCGCAAACAGGCTCAAAGCTGTAAGCAGCCCAACCAACGATAAAATTGTTTTCCTTAAAACCATGTAAAATTTTTACAAATGTTGATATTTACCAATAACTGCCTTATAGTGTTTCTAATTTATCCTACTCACGAAAAGAATTATTAGACGCCACCTTGCGGCTGCGGGAGGTTGATTTTGGGATTCTAAGCTTATGGGGGAGACCATGTATCACCCCTTATGTTATAACTCTTGCTGGGGGGGGGTAATCTGTAACTTTCAGCTTGAGGCTGAACGTAGAACCTTCGCCCAATTTGCTATCCATACAGAGCGCGCCCTTCATGCTGGCGGCAAGCTGCGTACAGAGTGCGAGTCCGATACCGGCTCCTACGGAATGGCTATCCACCTTGCGGAATTTCTCGCAGATATGCTGCATGTCGGTTTCGGAAATGCCAATGCCCGTATCGCGTACATACATCTCCACCCACGAGCCATCGGCCTCTTCCGTATAGCGCCAACCCATCGTGATGCTGCCCGCTTCGGTAAACTTGATGGCATTGTTCATGAGGTTACTCATAATCTGGAGCACGGCCGAACGATTGGCCATCACAAACGCATCCTTGCTGCATTCGTAATGGAAGTCGAGCCGCTCTGGCACAATAACCGTATGCATATAATAGGCTTCGTCCATCAGCTCTTTCACCGACTTCTTAGAGAGTTCAAGCGAGAACGATTCTTCCTTCTTGGTGGAATAGTTCATCACATCATCGAGCAGACGCAAGAGCTGATCTTTGCTGTCGTTGATATGATGCGAAAAAGCTGATCGCTCTTCCTGCGAAAGGTCTTTCCCGTGCTTCACCAGCAAATCCGCAAAGCCTACAATCGCATTGAGCGGACTGCGAATCTCATGGCTCATAGATGCCATAAAACTCTCCTTCACCGTGGTCTCTTCCGCCAATTGGTAGGCCTCCTGCCGGAGCTTCTGCGCCTCATACACTTCATCGTTAATCACAATGAAACCGAGGCATTGCTTCTGCCCATTAGCGTCCAGCAGTCGGTTGATATACACCATAAACGCATGTCGCTCGCCATTCTTCGTGGTGGCAACAATATCCACTGTCTGGAAATCCTCCTCCGAATGGAGCAACGCGTCTTCGAGTTCCTTGACACCGTCTTCCACATAGGTAAGCAACTCGCTCAGCGGCATCTCGTTTTGACTGAACTGAAGTGTCCGAACCAAGTCCTTGCTTAAGCGAATCACTTGATTGGGCAACATAACCCATCGGAACGAATGGGTAGCGGCCAAGACCGTCTCCATGTGCTGCGAATCCTGCGCAGCTTTGGCTCCCAGTCGCAACAGTTTCTTATGCTGATGACGGCTTATAATGGTAAGTACAACGGGCGTCATCAAGGCAAGAAACAAGAGTAGATAGAAGATAAACGGCAACCAGAATCGGGAGACGATATGATTCAGCCTGCTCTTCTCTTTCCACGGCAGATTCGTGAATTTCACGTAATCAGGGAAGTCCTCCGCATAGGGGTGCATCGCTTTGGCTAAACGCCAATCGAGCCAATACGATTTCTGCAGTTCCTGCTTGGGAATGGTAGTGGGATCAACGCCACTAAGCAGCTGATCTACAATGGGATGCGCTTGATCTGCCATCTCGTCCCAATTGGAGAAATAGCCGCCGATATTGCCGTTGAGTGCGCTCAGCAGAGGGAGGTTGAAGTACTTGCACGAGTTAGAGTAATACGATCCTAAGTTGTAGCCAAACGTCTCACCGATATACGCATCATCCTTGAGTCGGAGGAAAGTAGCCCAGTTGTTGCGCACCTTCATCAAGCCCGGAATGCGAAAATGGCCGTTGTACATAGAGTCAGCTGGGGTACAATTCGTGTGCTCGAAATTGATGGGAATGATGGTGGTTCGAATATCGCGCATGGTGTAGCCAATCAGACGATCGTAAGACTCGAGCTGGAGATTGGTGATATAGTGTGCGGTATCGCTTCCCATCTCCTCCATGATGGACGAACGAATCTTCTCGTCTAAAAACGTACTGTCGATGCAAGTGATGATCCAGGGTGCACCACCCAGTTCGCGAATGAAATCCATGTTTTTCTTAGGGTCACAAGCGCTGGTCATCACTACGAAATTCTTTCGTTGCTGCAACGCTCCTCCCCATTCGGGATACATCACCCCCATGCAGAGCACCGGCACTTCATCATACCAAGGGTGCGATGACATGGCCGCCGAATGGGCAACCATATCGCCCATTAGAATAATCAAATCCGGACGCATGCCTACGCGTCCAAACTGCAAACGCATAAACGCATCCATATCATCGTAATACGACGGACGCAACACGCGGTCGTAAGCAGCTGTAGTGCCGGGATAGAAAAGCAATTCGTATTCATCCTCTGGGAACTCGGCATTAAACGCTTCACTAAAACAGATGAATGGCTGCTCAGAAAGCGGCATATCACCCATCAGCAAGATGCGTTTGCGTTCGTCTTTTTGCCTGCAAGAGGGCAGCAAGAAGCAGGCGCACAAAACGAGGCACACACCCATTGGCAACAAGATCTGCTGCCAACAATGCTTGAATCCTATGGAAATCTGCTGCTTCATGCGGGGAATGAAATCGTAAAGATGGAACCTTTTCCGGGCTCGCTCTCCACACGGATGGAGCCGCCCATTTTCTGCATATATGTTTCGGCAATATGAAGCCCAAGTCCGGCTCCTTGCGAGAAACTGTTGATTTTGAAGAAGGGCTTGTAAAGCATCGGGGAATGGGCTTTTTCAATGCCTATTCCTTCGTCTTTTACCCAAATCTCCACGCCCTTATCGCTCGCTTTCCAGCCGAGCTCAATGCGGCTGCCTTCTTGCGAGAACGTGGATGCGTTGAGGAGCAGGTTGTCTATAACCGCAGCTACCATCTCGCTATCTGCCTGTAAGACAACCGACTCGCCTGCCGGCTGGATATGCAAGTCATTCTTCCGGCGCTGGATAACCTCCATCGCTGTATGCCAATGCTTGGAATCGAGCAAGTCGTGAAGCTTGCAGGAGGTAACATGTGCCGACACGTTGGCATTGCGCATCAGCGTCACGAGCAAGATATCGTTGATGATCTTCGTGAGCATGGCCGCATTCGTTTCGATGATATCCGCAAACACCGCTATATCCTCATCAGATAATTGCGCATCCACGCGCGCGAGTTCCATCGAGAATCCTACCACAGCATGGAGCGGAGTACGAATCTCATGGTTCATGGAAGAGAGGAAACCTTCTCGTGTACGCGCATCGAGCAACATCTGGTGCGCTTCGGCTGCCATTTGCTCCACCTCTTTCATCTTATCGATATTCACCACATAACCGCGCCTGTGAATGAGCGACTTATGGTAGTGCACATCCATACGAATCTCATACCAATGCTCGGGCTGCCCATCGATGCTGCCCTTAAACTGCAGCTGATAGAGCCCCGGCTCTTTGTTGGCAAAAAACGCCTTCAATCGCAACGTCCATTCGAGCGGCACGGTGACGCGCTCCAAGATGTTCGTACCCTCACTATCATCCCAAACGAACGCATCGCAAGCCTGGAGAGCGAGCTCCAATAAGCGCTCCTGGTAGATAGCCTGCTGAGCCTGCTCTTGAAGTGCCTTGCGATTGCGCATCTGACGACGAGCACCCTTCACAGAATACACCAAAGAGGTGATTATCAATGCTATAAACAGCACAATGCCCACAAAGAAGAGCACCTTTGACAATATGGGATAGTAATCAAAAAACGTAGCATTATACAAATGCACATAATCCGGCATCTGCTTAACCGAATGAGCATACGGACGAAGCAAATCCCAGTTGACGTGGTAATCGGGATGGTGCATCAGTCTGCCAAACTCCTCAGCCGGCTCGCCATTCATCAAGCGAACGCCCACCTCTACGGCATCGTGAATCAAGGTATCAGCCGACGAGAAAAAGCCGCCTACACAGCTGTCTGACGTAAGAAAATCTTCAGCTGTAAACGTATAGTATGCGCCTAAGTTCGGGCCTTCTGAAAGCGAACGAGATACCTCATCGTGCTTCAACTGAATAAAGCGCAGTTGCGATTTTTGGCGGTAAAACATCCACGTAAGCGGATGCCAAAGAACCATCACATTTTTATCAATTTCCTTAAACGAAGCGAGCGCAAGACTGATTACCCCGGCTTTGTTCTTCGTTACGCAAATCGTATCTCGCACCACACTATCCATGCAGTTGAGATAACGGAGGGTATCGAGCTGCCGCATCTGCTTCTTCAAATCCATGCCGTAAAGCGAGTCAGGCCAGTAGAAATTATTATCCAATAAACCTGCAAAACGATGGCTTCTGGTATTATGATGATGGGGCAACAGGGGCTGAAAACCTTCCAGAAAATCCACAAAATCCAATCCTTTCTGCAGCATCAGCGTATCGTGAATCTCCACAATATGCTTGGGAGCAAGCTCACTTTCCTTGAGGAAATCAAATTGCATCTGCAGCAAAGCCGTATCTTTGAGCCCATAACATACCATCGGCACGCTGTCAAGGATAGCATCGGGCGTCTTCATCAGCAGCCACATGATATAATCGCCATTGGCCATAATCAAGTCCGGACGCTTACCCAGCGAGTCAAGCTCATGCATCAGCGAAGTGATGCGCCGGGATTGCTCGGCTTCATACGTGAAACCCATCGTGCCGAAATACGAATGCAGCTCCACGTTCACACCATGATTGTTAAACGATTCGGCTATCTTATTCGTCCACGCTTTATAAGCGGGATCGGTATAATCGGTGCTCCACATCAGCACTACCTGCTTCGGCTCGGCCTTGTAGATGAATTTCTGCTGCTCGTGACTGTAAAACAACGTTTTCGGCTTCACAGTCGATACCTCGTAATAACGCGCCTTTTCAAGCGATGGCTGCCCAATCCAGTTCGCACTCGAAATAGTCGCCGAAGCAGCTTCTGTTGCTGCGGCAGCCTGCGAAACAGCAGCCGGAGTAGCGGCTGTTTGTGAAGCAGCTACTTGCGAAGCGGCTACTTGTGAAGCGGCTGCTTGCGAAGCAGATTGAGAAGCGACCGGAGTATCACCAGCAGCAGCTTGCTGCTGACACAAGGAATCAGCCGCCATGCTTATGCACAGCACAAGCAGGGCAACACGTAATTGAATTATGTATTGTCGTAAAACGTTCATCAAATGTGCTTACTGATTTTGTGTCTTACATCTACCTGATTCTAAGTCTTTTTCGCGAAGGGGTTGGAGCACCATTGCTAAAAAGTGTGCAAAGATACAACAAATTTTTCATTCCTGCAAATTTCAGTCCGAATTTTGCCGCTTTCATACCACATTTGGTATTAAAAATACCATACTCCACTAAAAAATTATCAAACAAATCAAATCGCTTCTTGGAATATATTACAGAGCCTATTTTTTCACCTTATTCAAAAATTTGCGCAACAACTCGTTACGCTGCTCGCTGCTTTGTATCCTCCTCAATGGTTCCTCAATAGTTCCTCAATGAGTCCTCATCGCTCCTCATCGTATTATCATCCCACCACCACCCTATTACCACCCTATTACCATTGCACCTGCATCGTACGACCATCGACCAGTCTTCATCCGATTATTGTCCGACTATCGCACGTTCATCTAGCTTGTATCTAGCTTGTATCTAGCTTGTATCTAGCTTGTTTGCAAGCACGATGAAAGCTAGATGTAAGCTAGATGAGTGGAGGATGCGTGGAGGTAGCGTGGAGGATAAGACTGCGTAACGTAACACAATGTTACGCAAAACATGCATATAAGCACTATTTTTTCGTACGGGCACAAAAAAAGCAGCCCTTGGCTGCTGTATGCGTGTTAGTAGATGAAGTGGTGCGCAGGATGAGACTCGAACTCACACGACCTTTCGGCCACTACCCCCTCAAAGTAGCGTGTATACCAATTTCACCACCTGCGCAATTGCTTTTTGCTGCATCGGAGCAAGCATAGCGAATCATCAACTATCCTTGCGATACCGCATCAAGCTATGTAAAGTGCCCGAAACAGGACTCGAACCTGCACGTGGTTAAACACTCGCACCTGAAACGAGCGCGTCTACCAATTCCGCCATTCGGGCATCGATAGAGCTCTGAGATAAAAAATGCAGAACGGGCGTTCTGCACCAAGCTCTTTCGAGAGCGGAAAACGGGACTCGAACCCGCGACCCCGACCTTGGCAAGGTCGTGCTCTACCAACTGAGCTATTTCCGCAAAAATGGTTGTGCGCAGGATGAGACTCGAACTCACACGACCTTTCGGCCACTACCCCCTCAAAGTAGCGTGTATACCAATTTCACCACCTGCGCAGAGGGTTCTTTACGAACGTTGAGCGGAAAACGGGACTCGAACCCGCGACCCCGACCTTGGCAAGGTCGTGCTCTACCAACTGAGCTATTTCCGCAATATTTTTAACAGAGAAGAGAGCCACTTTTCTCGCAAATAAACTACCGCTTATTGCACAAAAGAAGAGTGCTTTTCTCATTCCGGGGTGCAAAATTACTGCTTTTTTTTGAATTGACCAAATTTTTGAGCAGAAAAATGCAGAAAATGGCGTTTTTTGCGCATTTTTCTTCTTTATTTCGCAAAAAAAGCGTAATTTTGCAACCTCAAACCTACAAATATGCGCGGTTTATATACAATATTTCTTTTGATATGCAGCAATGTCTTCATGACGTTTGCTTGGTATGGCCATCTGAAATTGGCCGAGTTTAAGTGGTTCCACCAATGGCCGATGATAGCGGTGATAGCTTTCAGTTGGGCGATTGCGTTTTTCGAATACTGCCTGCAAGTGCCGGCCAACCGCATTGGCTTTATCGAAAACGGCGGTCCCTTCTCGCTCATGCAGCTCAAGGTGATTCAGGAAGTTATCACGCTCTGCGTGTTCATCCTCTTCAGCATGATGGCGTTTCACATGCAGCTTCGCTGGAATCATATCGCTGCGGGCGTCTGCCTCATCGCAGCCGTTTGGTTCGTCTTCGGCTTCAACTAAACCCATACGGAAAAGCGTTTGGCTTACCCCATTCCGCTCCTCTGAAACGGCCTTAGAATTACCCTTTTCCCATACGGAAAAGCGTGAGGCTTACCCATTTTCCTTTTGGAGATGTTCGTCATTCTTCCTCAGGTGTTTGGCATCAAAAAAAAAACACGGCCTCCATAAGAAGCCGTGTATTTTTATTTATTGAGTGTAGGCCTTAATTCCGCAACACTATAATTTAACTTTATTTATAAGTTCCTGAGCAACAAAAAGTTGCCTAGGATTTTGCCGTGTCAGAATTTTCACTTATCTTAGTGTTGCAAAAAGAAAACAAGCAAAACTCTAATATGACATGGCAAAAATACAAATTAAATCTGAGAAACTCACACCTTTTGGAGGAATTTTTTCAATCATGGAGAAATTTGACTCCATG
>JALFZG010000003.1 GCA_022784645.1 Bacteroidales bacterium | reverse complement strand
TGGGGTCTTGATTTTTATTCAACCGGCCTAAAAACGCCGGTTTTTATCTATATTTGCCATGTCTTGTTACGATTTACGCTTGTTTTGATTTGCAACACTAAGATAAGTGAAAAATCTGACATGGCAAAATCCTGAGCAACTTTTTGTTGCTCAGGAACTTATAAATAAAGTTAAATCAAAGTGTTGCGGAATTAAGGTTGGAAAGTTCTTGCAGGCGCAATTCCCGCTGTTGTCGTTCTGTATGTATGAGAGCAGTCACATATCGCCGTTGCAGCATCATCTGGCATATACCAATACGATTTTTGTAGAAACAGCGCGTGAGGGAACTGAGGTAGTGTTCCATACCCTTGCAGATAAATACAAGCAGGTATTTCTGGCACCTACGGAAGTAGAGATGAACCGTTATCTGGATCAGAGCAAGCAGAACATCTTTGTCAAGCCGCTTATTTCCGAGGCTCCACTGCAAGGCAGAGAAAACATCAAAGTGCCAACGATAGAGAAACTGCTTGTTGACATCTATTGCGACAAAGATTTCTACTATCTGCAGGGCGCAGAGTACGATTATATATGGGAAAACGCGCGTACGCTATACAACATTAACACGTCTACGATCTTGCGTTATGCGGCGCGGCGTGGAGTGAGAGAAGAATTTAACAAAATGCTATCATGATACAGAAAGATTGTTTCACAAGTGCTTGGATCGATATGGTTTCTAAACAACTGAAATACAATGACAAGAACCTGATAGAAAAAGTGATTCGTGCGCTTTCGCTGTTGGAAATGTTGGTAGAAGCCAAGTGTCCGATGGTGTTCAAGGGCGGTACATCGTTGATGCTAATTCTGAATGACACTGCGAATCGTCTTTCGATAGAGTATGTTACGAAAACGGATTTTAGGTATGTCTGTCGTGAGGTCTGTGTCCCGGATCTTGTGCATCTGCCTGCTGTTTTCTGACAAATACGGCATTTAAAAAAAACAAAGGAGAAATGATTTTTTAAAAACAAGGAGTAACCGGAATAACATTTTTAACCTTTGTATTTTATGTAAAAAGTTACGGTTATTACTTCGGTTACTCCTTGTATTTATGGTGGTTCTCGATAGCGAGTATTTTGGTAAATTCGTGAGAATTTTGTTTCATTATTTTGTTATTTGAAAAAAAAATAGTACCTTTGCAGTCGATAAGTACACAAAAGCAGCTCCTACAATATGACGATTCATCAATCCAGTTACGTAATATCCTGTCCGAACGTAGAGAAATGTCCGGTGCATCAGTTGCCGGAATATGCGTTTATCGGACGAAGCAACGTGGGCAAATCTTCGCTCATCAATATGCTCACGCACCACGAAGGGCTGGCTAAGACCTCTCAGAAACCTGGCAAGACCCTCACTATCAACCATTTCCTTATCTCCAGCACCCGAAGCGACAAGACGCAGGAGCAATGGCATCTGGTGGATCTCCCCGGCTATGGTTATGCGCGTACGGGTCAGCAACAACGGGAGCAACTCCGTAAGATGATCGAGGGCTACTGCCTCAAGCGAGAACAGCTTGTGAGCCTCTTTGTGTTGGTAGATGCGCGTCACGAGCCGCAGAAGATCGACCTCGAGTTTATCGAATGGTGCGGCCTACAAGGGGTGCCGTTTGCTATCGTGTTTACCAAAGCCGATAAGGTAGGAAGTGGCAGACTGAAAATGAATATCCACGCTTACAAAGAGCGGCTGCTCGAGACCTGGGAAGAGTTGCCGCCTATCTTCGTGACGTCCTCTGAGACGGGCATGGGAGGCGAAGAAGTGCTTGCTTATATCGATGAAGTGAATCAACAATTAGCAGAAAAATGAAAACGAAACTACTGATAATCAGCTTATTATCCATATTTTTGCTATCCGGATGCAATCGTCTGGATTCCGTCAACGAAGTGCCGGAAGGTCAATACGCGCAAGGGTTTGTATTGAGCCGCACAGACGATGGCACTATGATTCGCATTTTCTCCCCATGGGAGGCAGGTAAGGTGATGGCCGAACTGACCGTACAGGACGACCAACCATACTGCCGTTTGGCCACGAACTCTGCCACACAGGCAGGCTTCATCCACGCGCTCGGAGCCGACTCGCTCGTAGCTGGCTACTGTTCGCCCCACCTCGTTTATAGTAAGCGCGCAGGCGCGATGGACTTAGGGTCGGACCTCTCGCTCGATGCCGAACGTATCCTGCGTGCCAATGCCGATATCGTCTTGCTCTCCACCTATCAGCAAGACGATAAGAACGCAGAGGTTCTCCGCAAGATTGGTACCCCCGTGATCCCCATCAACGAATGGACAGAGGTGCATCCGTTGGCTCGTGCAGAGTGGATTCGCGTGATTGGAGCACTCGTTGGTAAGCAAGCCGAGGCAGACTCAATCTTCCGTGAGGTGAAAGCGCATTACGAAGCATTGGCCGCACAGCCCAAACAAGCAGAACGGCTGTCGGTCGTATCAGGCGGCACTTGGCAAGGCACATGGTACGTGCCTTCGGGACGCACATATATGGCGCAACTCTTCCGCGATGCCGGTTTGGCATACCGATATGAGGCGGACACGACCAAAGGTTCCCTTCCGCTCTCCTTTGAGCAGGCATTACTGGACTTTAAGGATGCCGATATATGGGTGGGTGCTCCTGCCAAATCACTCGATGAACTCCAGCAGATAGACAGCAAACACAGTTGGTTCAAAGCCTTCAAAAACGGACGGGTGTATAACCTCTACAAACGCACCACCCCAGAGGGCGGCAACGATTTCTGGGAGACGGGTGTAGTACGACCCGACCTCGTTTTGCAGGATTTTATATCTATCGCAAAAGGACAAACGGACTCGCTTTACTTTGCTTCTGCACTCAACTAAGATCGGACTGCAAAACATGCCATCAAAATAGCTACCGGAAATGAAATTTTTGCATATAGAAGACAGCACGTATGATCTGCATCGGCAATGGGCAATGCGGCTGACGGAACGTATGGGCAAGGAGTACATGCGGATAGATGCCGACATGCTGACCGCCACAGCCGATGCCGATGGATTCAGCCAGTGGCTGCAAGACGAAGGGGTGGATTTGATATTCATCTCGGCCGAATGCAACAAACGGATTATTCAGCGGTTTCTCAACGCCTGCAGAAGCTTGCGTATTCCGTACGTTTTTCTTACGGACAGCATGCGTAAGATGCCCGTATTGGCCGAACAGGAAACGGCTCTGCATCAGATACTTGCACCCGTTACGATGCTCGAAGAAGAAGTGTATAAATCAGAGATATTAGGGCATTTGAGCCGCTATACGGGAGCGCAAATCACGCTCCTGCAAGCTAAAGATTATGGCCATCGTGCACAGCACAATGCAGGGAAAATCCGCACGTTTTTGGCGCATCAGGAATTGCCGGTAGAAATAGTAATGGCAAAGAAAGACAGCCTGTCGGTTTATAAAGAAGTGCCCTCTCGCATGCGCGATTTAACGCCCGACATGGTCGTGCTCACAGCCTCTCGCGAATACGGATTAGACGACCTGTTCTTCGGTCCTGCCGAACGATACGTGATCCTGCACTCGATCGTGCCGGTGATGCTGGTGAATCCGCGAGGAGACTTGTTTTCATTATGCGACTGAGCCTCTCATTGCTCATTGCTCACAACTCAGTGCTCATTGCTCACAACTCATAGCTCACCACTCATTGCTCACAGCTAAAACCGATAGCCGATAGATAGGGAGAGGAGCTTGTGGCAGATTATCTCATGGACGGGCTCGAAGAGCGCACCTACTTCCACGTTACCGAACCAAGGGTCACGACCGAAATCGATACCTACCAACGTGATTTGGATTGCTGGTGAGCCTTCGAGGTACCGCTCCTTCTCCCACGTATCCTGCTCCACTTGTATGGCAGCTCCTAAACCAATGCCACTGAAAGCACGCACGTATTGCGACTTAGAGGGATACGTGAATTTTACCTCCGGAATAATCGCCATATTGAAGGTGCGTAAGATGCCAGAACCGCATCTGTCGCCATACCCATTCACCACATCAAAAAGCCTCTGCTTTCCATTCATATCGAGCTGAAAACCAAAACTGAACCACGTGCGGAACCGATACTGATAGCCCACGAAAAAATGCGGGATATAGGTTGAATACTCATACGAATACCTGCGCGCATTCATCAATATCTCATGCATTTGCTCCGTAGTGGTACCATAATACGAATACGGATCCTGAGATACTGGATCTGGCATATATGCATAAAAAACAGGATAATAATCAAAGATATTATCGCCAATACCAATGCGAAATTCGTGCGGGTGCGCTATCGGCTCGTGCTCTTTGGCCGAAAGCATCAGCGGCATACATACCGCACAGAGAACTATAAGGGTTTTTCTAAACACAGATTTCATAACGAACGCAAATACTTTTCTGAAAGACCTATTATTGTTGATTTCCCTGATATGTACTGATTACAGCAATCTCAGAAGGGATGATGAAAAGCTCCTTATCTTTATAAAGCTCGCCTGTAACCCCAATGGTATCACCAATAGTCAGGCCTTGCAGAATAGGATTATCAAACCGCATGTACTTCTTATATTTATCGAGTACATAATAATGATATCCGTTCTGGAGCGTGCGAACAGCCGGATGATTGTCATACGACACAATAAGCACACCTGCAATCGTATAGGTGTTTTCCTCGCGCGGAGCAAGCGGATTGGATGGCGGAGTGATGGTATCTGCCGACAACGCCCCCTGCATTTCGCTACTGGTAAGCTTCTTCAGATAATCAAGCACCTCACCATTAGGCAGAGGAGTATCATCCGCACAACTGCATACTACACATGCAAGCAGACATACATACAAGATTTTTTTCATACGCTATATTTTTTAAATTCATATTTACAATCTTGAAATCACACAAATCAGAGACTGATTTCGAGTGCAAAGTTACTACTTTTTTTTGACATACGCAAATTTTCGACTTATGCAACGAAAAAAATTTCGTCACAAGCATCACTGATTATCAGCGAGTTACAGATGTGACGAAATAAAAAACTTATGCAAAGGTTGTGCGGCTATTGCAAGAATGAAAAAAAAAGCCTAATTTTGCGCAAAAATTATGAAAAACCGCTATCTGTACATATTGATCCTTGGTGCACTTCTGACCGCCTGCAGCGGCCACATGGAGGTCTCGAACCCGCAGCTTCAGGAGGCGGAATCGCTGTTATGGGAAGCCCCTCTCAGATCCGACACCTTATTAAATACGCTCGCGCACGCGAACCTGAACAGATACGAGAACAAACGGCTCGAACTGCTGAAAGCACATTTGGATCTGAAATTGCGTCAGCAGCTTCAGAGCGAGGAATCGATGCAGGCCTTGGCATCGTGGTTCGCCTCACATCAGGATGCCGCTTCTGCTGCCGAAGTCTATTATATCATAGGTGCCTATGCCAATTGGACGGGCGACAACACCACTGCAATGCGGCAACTGAAAGAAGCCGAACGGCTCCAACCTACGGGTATCATCGCGGGTATGACCTATTATAAGATGGGTCGCATCAACGAAGAAGAGCAGCTCTATGAAGAAGCGGAATCGTATTACAGCCGTGCTGCTGAGTATATTACGCCCACCAACCTACCACTCTATCAGGCATGCGTATGGCGCGAACTCGGACGCATGAGGAGCGACAGCAGCAAGAATGCTTGTTTCGAGAAAGCACTCGGCTATGCACGCCAAACCAACGACTCGATCCTCTGCTTAGAGATTCAATATGCGGCTGCTGCCTCATCTGCTTCTGCTGACGAAAAGAAAGAGAGCATCCGCATCAGCCGATACTTATGCGACAGCATGCACATGAAGCGCTATGCTTACGATATCGTGAAGTATTATCTGAGGAGCGGTCAACCGGATTCAGCTCGCTACTATCTGGATATCCTCGCTCAAGACTCTACGGCAAAGGAATGGAGCAACACCCAATATACGCTCTGGGAAAGCCAGTATCTTCACGCTTTGGGGCGCGACAGAAGCGCTTATCTCGAACTTCTCGACCTATACAATCGTACCACAGCCCGAACCGAGCAGCAGATCCGCACACAGACGTATGCCATTGCGCAACGCTATGATAATGAGGCAGAAAGGGCGAAGAACCTGCAGTTGGAACTCGAGAAACAGCACCTCTACTTCAGCCTTGCCGCCATTATAGCCTTGGTGCTGATTGCTATCATTGCCGCCATTATCATTTGGCAAAAACGCCATACTCGTGCCCTCCTTGAGAAGGCGCAAACCAGGCAGAAGATGGCCCTTATGCGCGAGGAACTGGAGTTGAGAAGAGAAACCTTGAAGCGAGTTATCGAACAGCGCGTAAGCATGAATAAGAGCCTGCAAGAGGCTATCTTGCACCAGCAGAAAGATGCCGAACTACCACCATGGGCAGATGAGTTTATTCAGTTGAGTACCTTCACCTCGCCTTCTCAATGGAACGAGTTTGTAGAGGAATTCAACGCATGCTACGAACATGTGCTCTCCCATTTGCAGGAGCAATATCCGGACCTGAAAACGGTGGATATAAAAGTCATTTCACTCATCATCCTCGGCATTGACAACGCAGATATATGCCTGCTCCTCGGTTTGGCTAAGAACACGGTATGGAACAGGCGCAACCGCATCAAGCAAGCCATCGGTTTGGACGGAAACACCAACCTCGATTGGTGGTTGATCAACGAATACAGTATCAAACGGATGGAACTGAACGACAATTGATAACCAATGGCCTCGGCCAGCAAAACAATACACTATGGAATTACGGCAAATTAAAGGATTTTTGGCAGTAGCGGAATACCTGAGTTTCTCTCGGGCAGCAGAAAAACTGTATATTTCGCAATCGGCCCTATCCGAGCAAATCAAGCAGCTCGAAGAAGAATTGGGAGCTCCGCTATTTCGCAGGAGTTCGCATCGGGTAGTGCTTACGGAGGCAGGCGAACGGCTTCGACCTGTAGCCGCTAAGGCATGGAAAGACGCAGAGGCGTGCAGAGATGTGGTTCGCGGGCTCAAAGAAGGCATCGGTGGACGACTACGCATTGGCGTAACAAGTACCTGCAAATCGCTGCTAAAAGCCCCCATCAGGGAGATGGTAATGAAATACCCGAAACTGCAAGTGCAGATAGAATGCTCCAACGCCATCGATATCCGCCACATGCTCCTGCATAAGCAGGTCGATTTGGCTATCACGCTTCATCCGCAACGTATATCGGATGAGGTGGAGTCGTTGCCGGTTTTTAAAGACCGCCTCTGCTTCATTTGCAGCAAGACACATGCGTTGGCTGACAGAGCGGGCGTTACCTTCAGCGAAGTGATGCCCTACCCACTTATTCTCCCTTCGCCCGAACTCGTGATCCGCAAAGATTTGAATCGTGTGTTTGCCAATGCCGGTTTAGCCCCTACCCCTCGTTTGGAGGTGAGCGAACCGGAATTGATGATCGAGATGGTAGAGCATTCCCAATTGGCAACGCTCCATGCAGGCATCGTAATCAATGGCAAAGAAAACCTCCGTGCTGTCCCAATCACGGATTGCACGGAGGTACTGGTTGGCTGTATTCATTGGTTGCGCGACAGTTACTCAAAACCGAGCGCGGAACTGCTGAAGGAGCTGATCAAGGCGGAAGCCGATAAGCAAGCCATTCTCAGCCGATGAAGCGATTCGCAGGAAAAACACTCAAATAGGAAAAACAGAAAAGCCTGATGGGGTGGAAGATCAAAATCGGAAGAACAAGGACTTGAAGAACCCCTCTTGAGAACCGTTTCAAAAATGGCGCTTATGGAAGGAAAGCAGAAGTGGAAGGACCAACGCAACCGACACGCGTTGGGTGGTTTCCGCCCGGGTTTCGCCAACCAGACTAAAAGTAGTTAAGGTTTGGCAGTCGAATAGTGAAAGTAGTTTACATAAGTAATAATTTTGAGAATCAGTAAAAAAATCAGTAATAGCATAAAACAGTATGACAACGCCTTCCATAGCCGTCAAGAAGTGACTTCTTCTGAAAGGCGATGCAAAAGTACTACAAAAAAACGATACTTTTATCTTTTTTCATCAAAAAAATCAGATAGTTGTATCGGAAATCATAATAATACGACCAAATATTTGGTCATATCAAAATATTTTATTATATTTGCAAACCTTTTTAAACGCAGAATTATTATGAAAACGCTGATGAAAGGAATGATGTATGCAGCAATGGTCTGCATACTGGTAATGATGAGCGCCTGTGGCGATGGTCCTACGCTATCAAAGCACAAAGTGCAAGCACTCGACTTGACCACTGGCGAAAAGGAGATCAACGAAGATCTCAATGAATTTGCAGTCGATATGCTTCGCGAAGTCGGCAGTATTCAGAGCGGCAATGTGTTTATCTCTCCGCTGAGTTGCTCCTTTGCTTGCGGCATGATTGCCAATGGTGCCAAAGGTGAGACGCTGAATGAGATACTCGAAGCCATGGATGTAGAAGACTACAGCATGAGTGAACTGAATACGTATTACCTCAAGTTGATGGAGAAACTGCCGTATCAGGATCGCACTTCGGCCGTAAAGATAGCCAATGGTCTTTGGGCGGATGGTACATACACCATGTTAGATAGCTATGTGGATAATGTCCGCACCCATTTCCTTGCAACGGTTGACTCGCTTGATACCGATAATCCGGAAGCTGCTGCTGAAACAATCAACAATTGGGCAAGCAAGCAAACCGAAGGCCTCATCAAGAAAGTTGTTGATGCTTCTCAAATAACTAATGATGCACATATTGTAGTAGCCAATGCGCTCTATTTCAAGGGCAAATGGGAAGATGGTTTTAAGCGTACAGACACCCGTCAACAAACGTTTTATTCCCCCGCAGGTGAGGTGCAGACGCAGATGATGAACGGCGAAATCGAAGCCGCTGCTACTCCCCTGTTCCGATACGAAGAAGACGAACGACAAGAAGCCAACGAACGGATGCTTCGTCTTTATTATAAAGACAAAGGCTACTGCATGGATATCATCATGCCCAATACGGATTTCGATACGTGGCTGGAAGCGTTCGATATGGATCAATACGAAGACCTATGCTTAGCTTTGGTTCATGGAGATGTGACGGTTAGCATGCCTACGTTTAAGATGACCAAGCATTATGATCTCAAACCCGTAATGCAAAAATTAGGCATGGAGAAGGTGTTCACTTTGGGTGCAGACTTAAGCGGCCTGACGGAAGAAAACAGGCTCTGTTTGGGTGTACTTCAGCAGGACACGTATATCGAGGTGGACGAGTCAGGCACCAAGGCCGCAGCCGTTACATCGGGCATACTTTGTGACAACGCTAATTCTGGGGGATTACTTTTTATTGCAGACCATCCGTTTATTTTTTTCATTCGCGACGTAAAGAATGGCGTCATTCTCTTCGCCGGCAAATATGCTAATCCTAATTCATAATGTATATGCGTAAATTGTTAACAGCCGCCATGATGCTTCTGCTGAGTATAGGAGCATGGGCACAACACGAGTATTACGACAAGGCCCTCGCAGCGTATAAAGAGGGCAACCTCGGTTTGGCAATGCAGTATCTTGAGAAGCAATGCAGCGAAGCCGAATGCGATTTTGCTTCGCAGTGGTTGGGCATGGAGATTTTTTATTCAGCCCAAGAGTATCAATTGGCAGGACAGATAGCCGAAAAGCTGCTCCCGCAATTAAAGAAAGATGCGCATGACAGCAGATGTACGGTGTATGCTTATATGGCTGTTGCTGCCTTTGAAAACGAAGACTATAAGACGGCCAATAAGTTGCTCACCAATGCGCTGAAGGAGGATCCGAAATCCTCGTATTGCTATTACGAGCGCGCTTACACGTCTGTTGCTCAAGAGCATTACGATGCAGCCATCAAGGACCTGAAGAAATCCATAGAGTTTGAGCCCGACCGCATTGAGGCCTATACCCTTGCAGGTTTATGCTATGAAGCTAAGAAGGATACGGTCAACATGCATAAATGCTATCAGACGGCTATTGAGAAAACCAATGGCGAAACGCCTTGGGTGTGGTGCGAATATGGTGCGACCTACTTCAATCGCGGGCAAATCGACCGCGCAATCGATATGCTCTTCAAGGCTATTACGCTCGATCCGGAAAACGCACGAACGGGCCGATTCTACAATTTCCTGCAGAAGCACGATGCCGTTTTACTCAAAGACCGCTTGAAAGCCAAAGTAGAAGAAGAGCCCTGGAATCCCACATGGGAAGCGCTCTTGGGCGATTCGTATGAAACGATTGACAGTCTCCCTGAAGCGTATATGCATTATCGCATCGCCAGCTTACAGGATGCCACCTACGATGGTGGTGTTCAGCCACTCCGACGCTTGGCCCAAGCACTTGCTGATGCTGACGATTACGAGGGGGCTCTATTGCTCCTTGAAGAGGGACTCGAGGTGAATCCAATGTTCTTGCCCTACCGCCGGCTCAAACACGCTTACACCTATAACAAAGGCGATTATGCCCAAGCACTCGAAGAGGCAGAACGACTTATGGACATCGATGAGAAGCAGAAAGACGACCTGATGTTTCTGACGGCTGACTATCTCTGCAAACTTGGGCGATACGAAGAGGCTATGGTTCGATGCCTTGAGATTCTCAAGACCAGAGATGAATACAATAACCTCACCCTCCTGATGGCTGAGCTCTACCGAAAGATGGGTAAGACGGCTGAAGCCGAAAGCAATTACCGCATCCTCATCAAGCAAGCAGATGATTACTTCGACTATGCTACCATGACGCCCAAACCCATAACCAAAGAAACGGCCGACAGGTTAGGCTCATTTACGCTACCTCGTTCGCTGATGGGAATCGGACTACAAGACAAAGCCCAAGAGGTGGTACGCATCATGAACGGCAAGATTTCCACGGCACTAAATGAAAATCCTGACCTGCAACTCGATGCTACCTTATTATATAATTTAGCGTGCGTAAATGCGGTGGTGGGAATGCATTCTGACGCCATCAGCATGCTCGAATTAGCAGATAAATTCGGGCATTCGCAGCCGCGTTATACCCTCGTAGATCCCGATTTTGAGAGCGTTCGCAATTCGCAAGATGCGGAAGTGAAGGAGCAATGGCAGAAGCTTATCGACAAGATGACGGAAGCGCAAAGAGCCAAGGCAAAACGAATTCATGAAGCCATAGATGGGGTAAAACTTACGGAAAAGCAACGTATAATCAAGAAATAAGCGATTTTGTCCGAAAAGATTTGGCAATGTCAAATAAAAACGCTACCTTTGCAAAAAATTTTTGACATGAACACTCCCTCACTTCGCATTCGCCAGATGTCAGCATCCCCTACTCTGGCTATGGCTGCTCGTGCAGCAGAAATGAAAGCTCAAGGTATTGACGTGATATCCCTCTCGCTCGGCGAGCCGGATTTCAACACGCCCGACCACATCAAAGAAGCCGCCAAGCAGGCTATTGATCAGAACTTCTCCAAATACGGTCCCGTACCGGGTTATCCCTCGCTTCGGAAGGCCATCTCTGAGAAGCTCAAAAAAGAAAACGGCTTAGACTATAAGCCCGAGCAGATTATGGTCAGCACCGGTGGTAAGCAGGCATTGTGTAATGCCGTATTGGCTATCCTGAATGCCGGAGATGAGTGCATTCTCCCCACCCCATGCTGGGTAAGTTATGGCGAGATGATCAAGCTCGCTGAAGCCACAGCCGTGATGGTAGAATGCGGCATAGAGAATGATTTTAAGCTTACGGCATCTCAACTGGAAGCCGCCATTACGGATAAGACGCGCGCAATCATTCTCTGTTCGCCCTCTAACCCCACGGGTAGCGTTTATACCCGCGAGGAGATGGATAGCCTGGCTGCCGTTTTAAAGAACTATCCCAACGTGATGATTATTGCCGACGAGATTTACGAGCATATCAATTACGTAGGCGAGCACGTGTCGATTGCCCACTATCCCGAATTGCGCGAGCAGGTAGTGATTGTGAATGGTGTAAGTAAGGCGTATGCCATGACCGGCTGGCGTATTGGCTGGATAGCAGCTGAGGAATGGGTAGTGAAAGCATGCAACAAGCTGCAAGGACAATATACGAGTTGCACCTGCACCATCGCCATGAAAGCAGCCGAAGCGGCTTATACCGGTCCGCAACAGTGCATCGAAGATATGCGTCAGGCGTTTGAGCGCAGAAGAGACCTCGTAGTGAAGATGGCGAAGGAGATTCCAGGCTTTGAGATCACCATTCCGCAAGGCGCTTTCTACCTCTTCCCAAAAATCAGCAAACTCTTTGGCAAACATTACACCGATGAAAACGGACAAGAGCAGACGATCAGCGACTCCAATGATTTCGCAATGTATCTCTTGCAGGAAGCGCATGTAGCAGCTGTAGCCGGTAGCGCATTCTTTGCCCCCGACTGCATCCGTTTCTCTTACGCTTCATCAGAAGAAACGCTTATCGAAGCCTTCAATCGCATCCGCAAAGCCGTAGAGAAACTGCATTAATCTGTTTTCAAAATAAATGCCTTTTGTTCAAGGAACAATAGCATCCCCCCATAAAGATAAAAAACGGGCTGGCCAAAAGGTCAGTCCGTTTATTGTATCATCATGTTTCGCAAGAAGTGCACCTTAGTATATCGCGCGCACGCGAGAGGGCATTCCTCTATGCGATATGGCACACCAGCGATAACGCATTACGCTACTTATTTCTTCGGATATTTGCGGAACCACGAAGACAGTTTCAGACGAATCACACCGAGGAGTGCTTCAGAGAAGATACCACCCGACATCTTGCTGGTACCAAGCACGCGGTTGATGAAGATAATGGGCACTTCGCGAATCGTAAACCCACATTGATGGGCGGTAAACTTCATCTCAATCTGGAAGGCATAGCCCTTGAAGCGAATCTTATCGAGCTCTATCGTCTCGAGCACTTGCCTACGATAACATACAAAGCCAGCCGTTGTATCGCGAATATCTACGCCTAACACCATGCGCACATAAATGGATGCGCAATACGACATCAGCACACGTCCCATCGGCCAATTCACCACATTCACGCCCGTGATATAGCGGCTTCCTACGGCTACGTCTGCACCTTCATTGGCGCAGGCATCATACAGCTTGAGCAAATCTTGCGGATTATGCGAGAAGTCAGCATCCATCTCAAATACATAATCATATTCGTGCTCAATAGCCCACTTAAAGCCCGTGATATATGCCGTTCCGAGACCGAGTTTGCCAGCGCGTTCGATTAGGAAAAGTGAGTCTTTATACGTTTCAGCCTGGAGGCGCTTAACGATATCCGCGGTGCCATCGGGCGAACCATCATCGATAATCAACACATGAAAACCAAGCGGAAGCGACATTACCGCACGGATAATGTTTTCCACGTTTTCTTTCTCGTTGTAGGTAGGTATGATAACGAGGCGTTCCATATACAAAAGAATTTATAAAGGTATTACTTATTGAACTTAAAAATGGGCGATGGAGAAAGGCGATCGAGCGCATGGAGATAGGTTTTCCCTTCGGGAACCGTCTCTCCGGCAGCGAGCGTATGAATCAAATCCGCCCCAGCCGACTCGAGATATTCAGTCACCGTCTTGAGCGCTAACTCAGGATCGTTGTTCTCCTCCGAGAGGTGGCAGAGAAACACGTGTCGGATGCCCTCATGGAAATTCTCTGCGAGCATTTCGCCACACACCATATTGCTCTGATGACCACGAGGCGAGAGGATACGCTGCTTCAGATAGGTAGGATACGGACCGTTCAGAAGCATGTCTTCATCATGATTCGCCTCAATCACGATATGATTGGAGGTACGGATAGCTTCCGCCAACTCAGGCGAAGTCTCACCACAGTCGGTAGCTATCATAAAGCGCTCCCCCATGAAGTCAATGGTATAGCCCACACATTCAGTACTGTCGTGAGAAATGCCGAACGTATTGATAGTCATACCCGCCAATTCAAATGGTACCCCTTTCTCAAAATAGGCTCGTGAAGTGCGCAATTTTACAGATACGCCATAATTGCGGTCAATACCCTGATGGATGAGAGAGGTGGCGTAAATAGGGATATGCACCTTCTCGCCAATAGTGCCTACTGCACGAATATGATCTGCATGATCGTGCGTAACGAGCACACCCATAATCTTGGAGAAATCCATTCCCATATCCTTCAAGAGATGGTTGATGGTGCGGGCAGAGATACCTGCATCTATCAAGATACCTTTCTCAAAAGTACCAAGATAATAGCAGTTACCACTACTACCCGATGCCAAACAGCGGAATATAAAATCAGTTTTCTCCATAATTAGGGCGCAAAGGTAGTACTTTTTTCCGAATTGTGCAAGAAAAAATCTTTTTTTTCTTAAAAAATTTGGTCATTTCAGAAAAATGTAGTAATTTTGCAGCCGATTTCGCAAGTGGGCTCAGTAAGTAGCGCACGAATTGTGTGTGCTCGCCTACCCGACTAACTCATTAACACATTTTGAAAAAATGTACGCAATCGTAGAAATGCAGGGACAGCAGTTCAAGGCAGAAGCTGGCATGAAGCTGTTCATCCACCGCATGGAAGAAGCTGAGGTTGGTGCTCAGGTAGAGTTCAACAAGGTTCTTCTCATTGAAAACAATGGTGCATTCACCGTTGGCGCACCCGTGGTTGAAGGTGCAAAAGTTATCGTAGAAGTATTGAACAATTCCGTTCGCGGCGAGAAGGTGCTCGTGTTCCACAAGAAGCGTCGCAAGGGCTATAAGAAGCTCAACGGTCATCGTCAGAACTTCACGCAAGTATTAGTAAAAGAAATTGTTAACGCTTAAAAGGAAAGGACTCAGATTATGGCACATAAGAAAGGTGTGGGTAGTTCGAAGAACGGCCGTGAATCAGAAAGCAAGCGTCTTGGTGTAAAGATTTGGGGTGGCCAGTTCGCTAAGGCAGGCAATATCATTGTTCGCCAGCGTGGTACGCAGCACTTCCCAGGCGCTAACATGGGTATGGGCAAAGATCATACGTTGTTTGCTCTTGTAGATGGTATCGTTACGTTTACCCGCAAGAAGAACGACCGCTCATACGTCTCCATCGAGCCTTTAGCAGCAGCTGAGGCGTAATGGACATCCTTACAAGTAAAAAGCTCTCCTGTTGCTAAAGGCAATCGCCTTCCGCACGGGAGAGTTTTTGTTTTCAGAAATAAGATTTATCAGCATATGCTTACACTCAAACAGATTTACGACAACAAAGAAGCCATCATCGCAGGCCTTGAGAAGAAGCACTTCGAGGGAGCCGCAGCAGCCATTGAGCAGGTGATTGCGTTGGATAGCGACCGCAAAGCCGCTCAGCAGAAGAAAGACAATGCATCGGCAGAGATGAATCGTCTCTCCAAGCAGATTGGCAGCCTGATGAAAGAGGGCAAACGCGAAGAAGCAGAAGCAGCCAAAGCAGCTACAGCTGCACTCAAAGAGAATATCCGCGAATACGAAGAAGCCATGGCTGCAGCTGAAGAAGCGCAACGCAAAGTGCTCCTGACTATTCCTAATGTACCCTACGCGCTCGTGCCCGAAGGTGCTTCGGCAGAGGATAACCTCGCTGTGAAGGTAGGTGGGTTTAAGCTCGGAGAGAAGCTCCAAGTGCTTGACCAGCCAGCAGAAAAAGCATTCTCAGCAGAGGGAGCTGCCATTGCGCTCAGAGATTGGCCGGAAGAAGAGAATCCCGAACCCGAAAATGCCAAACTGCCGCATTGGGATTTAGCTAAGAAATACAACCTTATCGACTTCGACCTCGGTGTAAAAATCACCGGTGCAGGTTTCCCCGTATATATCGGTCAAGGAGCTCGTTTGCAGCGTGCACTCATCAATTTCTTCCTCGCTGAAGCAGGCAAAGCCGGTTATACCGAGATCATGCCGCCTACGGTGGTCAACCAAGCATCCGGCTATGGCACCGGTCAGTTGCCCGATAAGGAGGGTCAGATGTATCATTGCGACCTCGACGACCTCTATCTTATTCCTACGGCAGAGGTGCCCGTTACGAATATCTACCGCGATGAGATTATCGAAGAGAAGATGCTCCCCATTAAGAACTGCGCTTATACGGAATGCTTCCGCAGAGAAGCTGGTTCATATGGTAAAGACGTTCGAGGTTTGAACCGACTGCATGAGTTCTCCAAGATTGAGATTGTGCGCATCGATACGCCTGAGCATTCCGATGCTTCGCATAAAGAGATGCTTTCTCACGTAGAAGGACTCCTCCAGAAGCTCGAACTGCCGTATCGTATCCTCCGTCTGTCGGGTGGCGACATGTCGTTTACAGCTGCTATCTGCTATGATTTTGAGGTGTATTCCGAGGCACAACATCGTTGGCTCGAAGTAAGTTCCACTTCGAATTTCGATACATATCAAGCCAATCGCTTGAAATGCCGCTATCGTCGTGCAGAGGACAAGAAAGTGCAGTTGGCGCATACGCTCAACGGTTCGGCACTTGCTCTTCCGCGAATCGTTGCCGCTCTGCTCGAAAACAACCAAACGGAAGAAGGTATCCGCATTCCTGCCGCTCTTCAGCCGTATTTCGGAGACGACATGATCCGCTGATGGCTGCTGAATTATAAACAACTGACTATCAACAGATACGTCAACAATAAAGCCCGCGATTGCGGGCTTTATTTATTCGTGGACTAAGAGAGTCTTTGCGGATTCTCAGCTTACTTATTCCCTTTCTCCGAAGATGAGCGAACCTACGCGAATCATATTCGCACCGGCTTGGATCGCGAGCGGGAAGTCGCCCGACATACCCATCGAAAGCACACCTCCACGGGGGAAGAGATAGCGGAAGAGCGAAGCCAACTGCTCAAAATCTTGCCTTATTCGACTTAGATCATCCGTGTTGGAGGCCATACCCATTACCCCAATGATATTCACCCCCGGATACTCCCTAAGAAAAGCGGGAGCATGGTTGAGATCGATGATGGCTTGCAACGAATCGGCATCCTCAGGGGAGAAACCACTTTTGGTCAGTTCCTCTGCCACATGAAACTCAATGAGCACGTTTACCACCTTACCGATTTTCTGCGCCTCCTTAGAAATCTCCTCCAAGAGATGCAGCGAATCAACGCCTTGAATCAGGTGTACAAACGGCACAATCTGACGGATCTTATTCGTTTGCAAATGGCCGATGAAATGCCAGCGAATGTCCTTGGGCATCTCCTCGTATTTCCTTACGAGTTCCTGCACCCTACTCTCACCGAAATCGCGTTCGCCCGCTTCATACGCCTCCATCAGGCGCTCCACAGGATGGAACTTCGTAACGCAAACCAAAGTCACGCCTTCGGGAAGGGTACTGCGGATTTCTGCTATACGTTCTTTAATCATACCTGAGCAGGTTGAGCTGCCACGTCCGCAACGCTGAAATCGTAATAATCCATTATCAGCGTCTCAGAAATGGTGTGGATGAAATAATCAGAAGCTGTTCCTACGAGGTTCTTCTCCAAACGCTGCAATGCGCCTTTGATATTGGCAGCACGAACGAGCATCAACACCGATACTTTCTTCTCTTTGAGGTTGTCGCCCTCGCCCTCAAGGGAGGTATAAACGACCTTAGCCTTGTAGAACTTGTCGTCCGTTACAATCTCCGAATCGAAAATATCCACATACTTCACTTTCTTGATTTCCACCTCCGGCATCCCCTCGTGAGAGTAATGCGAGAGGGTCTCCACCATGCGGCTTTCGGCATCGGCATAATTGAGTGCACGCACCAGATAAACCTCCTTCGTGGACTTCATCTTTCCGTCACCTGCGTCTTTCACATAGGTGGCTTTCACTTCGTAATAAATCATATTTTGCGGTATTTAAAATAGTTTTTTTCAAAAAACGCTGCAAAAGTACCACTTTTTTTGCATAATTCCAAAAAAAATAGTAATTTTGTGGCTTGAAATATTTTGCATTACTTCGTAATGAAATTTCTGAGAACGTTCATACTGCTGCTTTTGGTGCTCTTCTGCTTTCAAATGGAGGGTGCTCGCAGTGTTCGTATCTACGGCTATGTGACCGATTCCGACAACACGGGTATCGAGCTCGCCAACGTCTTTTTGAAAGGCACAACCACGGGTACGACCACCAACCGCAACGGCTACTACGATTTGCAGTTTGAGCTCCAAGATACCGTCACACTCGTTTTCTCCATGCTTGGTTATGTGACCACCGAGCAGCGATTCTTCACCGATCTCGATGTGGTGAATATCAATATTCAGTTACCTACCGATGCGGAGATCTTGAGCGAGATTGAGGTGCGCGGTATTCGTAAGCAGTTCGGTACGATGGAGCAAGCCGACGCCAAGACCACACGTGTGCTCCCTGATGCCACCGGTGGCGGTATTGAGAGTCTGCTCATCACGTTTGCAGGCGTCAGACAAAACAACGAACTATCAAGCCAATATAACGTCCGAGGCGGTAGCTTCGATGAAAACGCGGTTTACGTAAACGGTATCGAGGTGCATCGTCCGCTCCTTCTCAGAGCCGGACAACAGGAAGGACTCAGTTTTGTAAACCCTGAAATGACCGAAGCGGTACAATTCTCTGCGGGTGGATTCGATGCCGAATATGGCGACAAGATGGCTTCCGTACTCGACATCACGTACAAGCGCCCTACGGCAACAGAAGCTACCATTTCCGCCTCTCTCCTCGGTGCACAAGCGTATGTAGGTTTTGGCAACAACCGCCATTCTGAGCTCCATTCCATCCGCTATAAAACCTCGAAATACATGCTCGGGGCACTGCCCACAGCGGGCTCCTATCAGCCGAACTTCGTTGATTATCAGACATATATGACTTGGCGCACACGAGCCAAAAACATAGCCGACTCTACCCTCCTCATCAATAGCAAGCTGCAGAAAGGCGAATGGGAGTTTTCGCTACTCGGCAACTTCTCGCAAAACACCTACTCTTTCCGTCCGGACTCTGTCAGCACGGCTTATGGCACTTTTCAGCAGTCTGAGCGCCTCACCATTTTCTACGAAGGTCAGGAGCGCGATATCTTCCGTACTGCTTTTGCGGCTTTCTCCGCCAAGGGCAATGTAGGGCGAGGTGTGGAGATTGGGTTTACACTCTCGGGCTTCTATACCAACGAGCAGGAAAACTACGACATCACCGGGCAATACCGCCTTACGGAAAACCCCATGCAAACGGAGCAACCAGCGGAAGAAGAAACAGGGGGCGGTATCAACAAAGATGACAACGGACTTCAAGGCGAAGTGGATAATGCTGCACTCGGCAAAGGCACCTATCACGAGCATGCGCGCAACACGCTCCAAGCTGCTGTTGCCTCCATCAAGCACGATGGCAGTTGGCGCTATGGAGCCAACACCCTCCGATGGGGCGTAAGTTGCCAGATGGAGTACGTGAAGGACCGCATCAGCGAATGGACTTGGCGCGATTCAGCCGGTTACTCCATGCCTAATATCCCCAATCAACTGAATCTCGATTATGCCATGCGTGGATCCTCTGAGCTCCTCTCCCTGCGCACACAAGCCTACCTGCAAGATACCTATAAGTGGAACACGAGCGCTGGTGATGTGCTTCTCACCGCGGGTGCACGACTCCATCATTGGAACTTCACGGGCGAAGTGCTATGCAGTCCCCGCGCATCGGTAGTCTATCTCCCCGGATGGAAACGCGACCTCACCCTCCGGCTCGCTACCGGTCTCTACTATCAAGCGCCATTCTACAAGGAACTCAAAGATACCATCACGGGCGATGATGGCATCATCCGTTTTACCCTCAATAAGAACCTCCGCGCTCAACGAAGCGTGCACCTCATTTTCGGTGCAGACTACTATTTCCGCGCATGGGGACGCCCCTTCAAGTTCACCGGAGAAGCCTATTATAAATACATCGATCGAATGGAGAGCTATACCGTAGATAACGTGCGCGTGCGCTATTCGGGCAAAAACGATTCGGAGGGTTATACCGTTGGAGCGGATTTCAAACTCATGGGCGAACTCGTACCGGGTGCCGACTCTTGGATCAGCTTCGGATTGATGCGCTCGCGCCAACGCTTGATTGATGAACAAACGGGCAGCAAAGGGCCATGGCTCTTGGGTAGCAACGAACAGCGATTCGCGTTCTCCATGCTCTTCCAAGACTATTTCCCGCGCCTTCCGCAGCTCCTTTTCCATATCAAAGCCATCTATTCCGACGGCCTGCCCTATTCGCACCCCAATAATTTCAGCAAGCGCTTTCGCATGCCTTCATACAAACGCGTGGATATCGGGGCTTCCTACGTGATGCGATACGGCCGCGAACGATGGATGAAGAACCCTCACGTACAGCAGGTGGGCATACAGTTCGATGTGTTTAATATCGTAGGCTTCCGCAACGTCAACTCCTACTTCTTCGCCCAAGACTATTACGGCAACCTTCATCAAAGCCCCAACTACCTCACCGGACGCATGTACAATCTCAAACTCACACTCGACTTAAAATAAAATTTTCCGAAAAAAAGCACATACGTATATGGCAGCACGCAACCCCCAAGAGACCCCCATGATGAAGCAGTTCAACGACATCAAGGCCCAATACCCTGATGCCATGCTGCTTTTCCGCTGTGGCGACTTCTATGAGACCTATTGTGAAGACGCTGTACGCGCTTCAAAGATTCTCGGCATCACCCTCACCCGTCGATCCAGCAGTATAGGTACCGCCAGTTCAGCCATCGACATGGCTGGATTCCCTTTCCATGCGCTCGATACCTATCTGCCTAAACTGGTAAGGGCAGGAATGCGAGTAGCTATCTGCGACCAGCTCGAAGATCCCAAGCTCACCAAGAAACTCGTAAAACGAGGCGTGACCGAACTCGTTACACCGGGTGTGTCATACTCCGATACCACTATCCCTAATAAGGAGAACAATTTCGTGTGCTGCGTACATTTTAACAAAGCTGCCAAACGAGGTGAGGATGCTGTAGGAATCAGTTTTCTTGACATATCAACGGGTGAGTTCCTCATTGCACAGGGTTCGGAGACGTATATCGAAAAACTCCTGCATAATTTCCAGCCGAAAGAGGTGCTCTTCTTGCGCCAAACCAAAGCGTATTTTGAGAGCCTCTATGGCAATAAATATTTCACCTTCGAACTCGAAGACTGGATGCTCACCGAGCAAGCGGCTCACGACCGACTCTGCAAGCAGTTCTCCACTTCGAGTCTAAAAGGGTTTGGTGTAGAGAAACTGCCATTGGGCGTAATAGCAGCCGGAGGCGTACTCCATTATCTCGATATGACCCAGCATCTGCAAACGGGACATATCACAGCGCTCAGCCGCATTGAAGAAGACAAATACATGTGGCTCGACAAGTTCTCGCTCCGCAATCTCGAACTCCTGCCGCATCCTGCCAATCCCGATGCCACTTCGCTCGTAGATATCATCGACCGCACCTCTTCGCCCATGGGCGCCCGACTGCTTCGACGCTGGATAACCCTCCCGCTCAAGGCCGTACGACCCATTCGTCAACGCCAAGAAGTGGTGGAATTTTTCTTCCGTCATCCTCAGGAACGCGACCTTATTCGGCAGCAGATTCGTACGATAGCCGACCTCGAACGCATCATCTCCAAAGTATCAGTAGGACGCATCTCTCCCCGCGAGATGCTACAACTCAGTTTTGCCCTTGAAGCCCTCGTGCCCATCAAAGAGATTGCCGAAAATGCCGAAACGGAATACCTCAATAGGCTTGGCAAACAAATCAAACTGTGCTCCGAACTCCGCGGACGTATTCGTCGTACGATGGCACTCAATCCGCCCTCTGTACAAGGCCGACCCGATATGATCGGACAAGGAGTAGATGACGAACTCGATGATCTGCGCAATATCAAAAACAACGGCAAGCAATACCTCCTCCAACTGCAACAGCGCGAGATTGAAACCACTGGCATTGCCTCACTCAAGATTGGGTTCAACAACGTGTTTGGCTATTATCTTGAAGTTCGTAACACCTACAAAGATATGGTGCCCAGCACCTGGATTCGCAAGCAGACGCTCGTAAATGCAGAACGCTATATCACCCAAGAACTCAAGGAATACGAGGAAAAAATCGTAGGCGCGGAAGAGAAGATTCAGATTATCGAAAACCGCATTTTCCTCGAACTGCTCACGGAAGCTGCGGAATACGTGCCGGCTATCCAACTCAACGCCAGCATTGTTGCGCAACTCGACTGCCTCCTCTCCTTTGCAGATGCAGCCGTAGAGAACCGATACGTTTGCCCCGAAGTCAACGACTCGCTCATCATTGATATCCATGGAGGACGACATCCCGTGATTGAGAAAAACCTCCCCGCTGGCGAACGCTATATTCCGAATGATATTTTTCTATCTAACGAATGCCAAAGCGACACCTCCAATGAGACTGACGACACCCCAAAAGAGACCGCCCCTAAAGAAGCTAATCCACAGCAGATCATCATCATCACGGGTCCGAACATGGCGGGTAAGTCGGCTTTGCTCAGGCAAACGGCACTCATCGTTTTACTCGCACAGATAGGCTCTTACGTGCCCGCTGAATCAGCCAGCATCGGTATCGTGGATAAGATCTTCACCCGAGTGGGCGCTTCGGATAATATATCCGTAGGCGAATCTACGTTTATGGTAGAGATGAACGAAGCAGCGGCTATCCTCAACAATCTCAGCCAACGCTCGCTCGTGCTCTTCGATGAACTCGGACGCGGCACTTCTACCTACGATGGTATCTCCATCGCATGGTCGATTGTAGAGTATATCCACGAACACCGTTCCCATGCCAAGATGCTCTTCGCCACCCACTACCACGAGCTCAACGACATGGCGGCCCTCTTCCCACGCATCCGCAACTACAACGTGTCCGTCAGAGAGGTGAATAAGAAAGTGATCTTCCTGCGCAAACTCCTTCCCGGTGGGTCTGAGCACTCTTTCGGTATCCACGTAGCTAAGATGGCGGGCATGCCACAGCGTATCGTGGATAGGGCAGAAATCATCCTCAAGCAACTCGAAGCGCAAAACGTAGGAGGCGTAGGGACTGAAGATGGTGCGCCTAAAGTGGGCAACACCCGATTCGACCCGCGGGCACAATCCACACAGCTTTCCATCTTCCAGCTCGATGACCCTGTACTCTCGCAAATACGCGATGAGTTTCTCCACCTCGATGTCAACAACCTCACCCCCGTGGAGGCCCTCTGCAAACTCAATGATCTAAAGAAAATTATCTCCGGAAAATAAGCATTATGAAACGACATATTCTCCTACTTACAGCCATTCTTATTGGCCATTGCGCAATGCTCTTTGCGGCTAACAATGCCCCAATACAGGCAGGCGAAAGCAGCCAAACCATTCTTCCCAAACGCGAGATGCGTGCGGCATGGATAGCTACCGTAGCTAATATCGACTGGCCCAGCCGCGAAGCCATCGGCCACCCCGACCTCCAGCGTCAGGAACTCTTGCAGCTGCTTGACTCCATTGAGGCACTCAACATGAATATGGTCATCTTCCAAATTCGTCCTACTGCTGACGCCCTCTATCGCTCCGAACTGGAGCCATGGAGCCATTGGCTCACCGGTAAGCAAGGCGAATGGCCGGCCGGCACCAACCTCAGCAACCCGGATGGCACGCCCTACGACCCGCTCACCTTCATCTGCACCGAGGCACATAAGCGCTGCATCGATGTACATGTGTGGCTCAACCCCTACCGAGTAACCAACGGATTCACACCTGCGCAACTCGCCACCTCACATATCTACCGCAGCCAACCGAAGCTGTTCGTTAAATACGGCAAGCAGTATTATTTCGACCCGGGCTACGACCAAACGCGCCAACATCTCTGCCGAGTGGTAGCCGATGTGGTCAGACGTTATGATATCGATGGCATCCATTTCGACGACTACTTCTACCCCTATCGCATCGCAGGAGAGGACTTCCCCGATGAGAAGTCGTTCCTCAAGTTTCCTCGTGGATATACCAACAAAGACGACTGGAGGCGACACAACGTGGATATGGTGATTCAGGAACTCCACGACACCATCAAGACCATCAAACCATGGGTGGAATTTGGCATCTCGCCCTTTGGCGTATGGCGCAACAGCAGCAGCGACCCCAAGCGCGGGTCGGCTACACAAGCCGGCGTGCAGAACTATGATGATCTCTATGCCGACATCCTCCTCTGGCTCGAAAAGGGATGGATTGATTACGTTGTGCCCCAACTCTATTGGGAGATCGGTAAGAAAGTGGCAGACTATGCTATCCTCGCGCGCTGGTGGGCGCAATATACCTATGGTCAGAACCTCTATATCGGTCATTCGGTGAGCGGTGTAGGTACGTCAAAAGTAGCCGCATGGAACAAGCCCAACGAGATATGCCGACAGATTCGTTTAAACCGCACCATCCCCGAAATCCAAGGCAGCGTATTCTTCCCCATCCACACCCTGCTCGAGAATAGATTGGGCCTCTGCGACTCGCTCCGCACCTCGCTCTACCGCACTCCCGCACTGCTCCCATCAGTAGGCGGACATCCTGCTTTGCCACCTACTGCCCTCAAAACCGAATACACATCATTGGGCACCGACCAACTCAGTTGGCAACCCGCTGAAGGTGCAGCCCGATACGTGGTGTATGCCTTCCCGGAAGGTGCAGAAATTGACTTCAATAACCCCGATAATATCTTCTGCATCACCACCGCTACATCCGTGATGCTACCCTTTGACCCGTATCGATTCACCATCTGCGTCACATCTCTCAACCGCTATCATTCTGAATCGCTACCCGCTGTTCTGTAAATATATTAACGTTATCTCCTCTTCTCGTGATTTTACGTTCGCTCCACATACTCAATTTCAAGAATATCGCAGAAGCCGACCTCCAGTTTGCGGATAAACTGAACTGCTTCATCGGACTCAACGGACAGGGAAAGACCAACCTGCTCGATGCCATTTATTACTTAAGTTTCACCAAATCGGCCTTTACAGCACTCGATTCGCAATCGATTGCTCACGACCAACCTACCGCCCTTATTCAGGGCGATTACCTCCTTCGCGGAGAAAACGAGCAAATCAGTTGTGGGCTCAAGCGGGGGCAGAAAAAGCAGATGCGAAGGGGTAAGAAAGACTACAAACGTCTTATCGACCATATCGGTTTGCTGCCGCTCGTGATGGTCTCGCCAGCCGACCAACAGCTTATTCTCGATGGAAGCGAGGCAAGGCGAAAATTCATAGATGGCGTCATCTCCCAATACCATCGTCCGTATCTCGAAGACCTCAATCGCTATGGCGAACTGCTCAAGCAGCGAAATGCCCTCCTAAAGCAGTTAGGCGAGGCCGATGATTCGCTTTCAGCACTCCGTGATGCCGAGCCGCTGCTCGAGGTAATAGAGCTGCAGATGGCGCCATTAGACCTGCGAATTTTTCAAGAACGCAACCGTTTTCTCGAAACGTTTATACCCGTGTTTCAGGAGATATATACAGCTATTGCCGGAACCGATGCGGAGACGGTTACGCTCCGTTATGTGTCGCAACTGCAGAATCGCGACATTACCGATTCATTACGTAGCACCCGAGGCCGCGATATCATCCTCGGTTGGACGTCACAAGGCATTCATAAAGACGAACTGGAGATGATGCTCGATGGCTATCCCATCAAGCAAGTGGGGAGTCAAGGGCAACAAAAAACGTACCTAATCGCCCTTAAGCTCGCACAAGCCATTTTCCTCTCCTCCCAGCAGGTGCACCCTATCCTTCTGCTGGATGATATCTTCGACAAGCTCGATAGCGAACGCGTAGAGCGTATCCTTCAGTTGGCATCCTCTGACCGCTTCGGGCAGATCTTCATCACCGATACCGATCGCCAGCACCTCTCTTCGCTCATTGCCAATGCACCCTCCGCCACACTCTTTACTGTCCATTCTGGCACCATCACCCAACAGAGCTAAGCACATGTCTTTTTTCGAGCAGTGAGCTATGAGCGGGCAGCGAGGCGAGAGGTATAATAAAAAATTTTGTTTAATATTGAAAAAATTTGTTCTTAATATTTTGTTATTCCAAAAATTCTTCGTACCTTTGCAGCCGGAATGGAATTATGGCCATTTTGAAATGGGGCATTAGCTCATCTGGTAGAGCGCTTGCATGGCATGCAAGAGGTGGTCAGTTCGAGTCTGATATGCTCCACTCTCCCCGCAGTACTCCTGCGGGGATTTTTTTAGACAGATAATCCCACCGCTTTCGCGATGGGATTATCTTATTTCTACTCAGCAGAATTTATTCGTTGGCTGAGGGATCTTGCGAAGTCCCTTCTGAGTCAGACTCGGCCTTGGCCGAGTCAGAATCTGCTGAAGCAGATTCGTGAGACTTCTTGAGCGAGCCGAAGAGAGCTGCGAGGGCTTGAAACACGGCTACTATGATTTGCCATGCGTTCACTTTCTTATCTTTCTTTGCCATGATATAAAGAACAAAATAGACAGGTTGTTTTTTTAAAAAGAACAAAATTTTTCAAAATTTCCCAAAATTATTTTTCATTGTCGTAAAGAAATAGAGCTTGCTCGTTGTTTAATCTTGGGAATCTTGTTTTTTAAAAGAACAAAATTAAGCAAAATTACCAAAATTATTTTTTTCTGAAACCATCAGGAACGCGCGAAGCGCTTGGAACGCCCGCAAGGCTCTTGCGGTCCTTGTATTGTTTGTTGGCAGGAGATATTATCTCCGTCCCATTATCCCCTGGAACGCGCGCAGGGCAATTGGAACAGAGCCTCCGGCCTGCTGTTTACTCGAATCCGCCGTCTTCGCTACCGCTGCTACCGCTGCTGCCAGTCTGCGA
>JALFZG010000030.1 GCA_022784645.1 Bacteroidales bacterium | reverse complement strand
TTGTATCGCATAATTTCGTGCGCAAGAACTTCAAATGGGATACTCAACTCAATATCTCTCACAACAAGAACCGCCTTGAAAAACTGGCTACCAGTCAGGTTTATTATGCAGGCAAGGTAACCGACGTATTGGCTGATTATTGCGTGCGCAATGCTCCGGGCATGCCGCTTGGCTCTTTCTATGGTTATAAGACAGGCGGAGTGGATAAAGAAACGGGTGAACTGATTTATCTCGATGTAAATGGTGATGGCGAGGTTACGGCTTCTGACCGCACCTATATCGGCGATCCAAACCCCGATATCACGTTTGGTATGACCAATACATTCCAGTTCTATGGTGTAACGATCAGTTTCTTGCTGCAAGGCACGTATGGCAACGATATCTTCAATGCCAGCCGCATTGAGACTGAGGGTATGTATGATGCCAAGAACCAATCCGTCAGAGTGCTCGACCGTTGGCGTCGTCCGGGTATGGAAACATCTATTCCCAAAGCTGGATTTGATATGCGCGTGAGTGACTATTTTGTAGAAGATGGTTCGTATCTCCGCTTGAAAGACCTCACGATTGGGTATGAGTTCTCCGGTGCATGGATGAAGAAGATTGGCATGAGCCGCTTGCAACCCTATTTCTCTGCACAGAACCTCTTTACGATAACCAAGTACATGGGAATGGATCCCGAAGTGAACCAAAACGGCAACTCCGGCACTGTTCAAGGCTTGGATTATGGTACGTATCCGCAAACTCGTTCGTTTGTTCTCGGATTGAATATAGCGTTCTAACATAAATCTTTAAAAGCTATTACCCTTATGAAATCATTCTATAAAACTATTCTCGCAGCGTTGCCGATAAGTATATTCAGCATCCTTCTCCCCAGTTGCGACCTTCAGATTGCACCGGTATCCAATCCGTCAGAGCTCACGATTGCCACTACGGATACTACTGGTACGCAGGTAAAATTCAAAGACCGTGCGGCTATTCAGGCTGTATATTTGAAACTATATGATTATTTGCGCGATAACCAAGAATATTGGTATCTCGACTACCTGCTCTTCGGCGAAGCGCGTACGGACAATGCTTATGCAGGCACCACAGGCGCAGAGGTTGTACCGGTAGAGACCAATGCGCTCGACGCCTCCAACCCTGATATTGCGCGTGACTGGAACGGCTATCTCAACGATATCGCTCATGCCAATGTGGTGATTGCCAATATCGATGCCGTTCCCGACCCTTCGTTCAGCAACGAGGAACGCCAGCAGTGGAAAGCCGAAGCGCTGATTTTCCGCGCGATGATGATTTTTGACCTCGCACGCTGGTTTGGAAATATCCCCCTTAACCTGACCGAAGCTCCGGATATTACGGCAGCTAATATCGAGGAAGTATATCCGCTTTATTTCCCCTCTCCCGTTACGCAAGACAGCGCCTATAGGCAAGTAATCAATGACTTGGAAGCCGCTCTGCCGTATGCTCCTGAACTCAATACCAACGACAAGCGCATATTGAGCAAGACCGTTGCACGTGCGCTATTGACTAAGGTATATGCAGAACTTGGCAATTGGGATAAAGTGGTAGAATACGCAGATGCCGTTTTTGATGATGGTATTGAGTTGGAACCCCAATATGCTGACCTCTTCGGCTTTGATGCCACGCTGGGTGATGCCACATTGCGCAACTCGCGAGAAAGCATTTTGGAGATGCAATACACGGCTGCAAGCGGCAACTGGGTAACTTGGATGTTCGGCCGCAACTTGGCTAATTGGGACGAGTCGTTTACGTGGGCAAAATGGATTACACCTTCTCGCGACCTTATCAACGCGTTTGCGCAAGCAGGTGATACGCTCCGATGCAATCAAACTATCGTATATTACGACTGCTCTTGGCAAAACTATTATCCCGCTGACAACTATCCTTTCATGTATAAAACCCGCTCAGCTTATAACAGTATCATCAAATTGCGTGGCGCTGATATCCTGCTGCTCAAAGCCGAGGCTCTGGCGCACAAGGGTGATTTGGCCGGTGCGGTAGCGTTGGTGAACCAAACGCGCAATCGCGCCAAGATTGGCGACCTTCCATCTTCGCAAACAGGCAGTCAGGAGCAGGTGCTCAATGCTGTGCTCAACGAACGTAGATTGGAATTGGCACTTGAAGGACAACGTCTGTTTGACCTTATTCGCTTTGGCAAACTGATGGAGGTGATGAATGACATCAACAGCCGCGATGAAGGTCGTCTCCCACAAGCACGACCGTTCGTAGAGGCACACAGGCTGATGCCTATCCCGCAGACTGCACTCGACCAAAACGCCAACTTGCAGCAAAACGACGGCTATTAATCCTTGGATAGAAAATGAATCAAAACAACACGATTATGAAACGAAATATTCTGAAAACCATACTTTGGTGCAGTCTGATTCTTTTATGTGCAGCCTGCCAACCTGACAGCTATCGCAAGGTTTATCCGGAAGGGAAGCCCGAACTGACTGCACAAATGCTTACTCCTGAGGTGCAATATGGTCAGGATTCGCTGGCTTTCAGCGTAGAAATCAAAGAGACGCAAACGCCCCTCTCTACGCTTCGAGTAAAGGTGCTGGTAGGAATGAACGTGATTGCCAACACCGAGCTTCGTACACCGGATTATTATTATGCTCAGACGCTCCGCTTTGCCGTACCGTTTGGTCCAAATATGCCCGAAGGAGAAGCCGTAAAAGTATATCTTACGGCAACCAACGTAGAAGGTACCACCACTGACTTGATACTCTCTGATTGTATTGGCCACCGTCCGCAAATCGAGACCCTCTATATCATGCCTCCAACCATCGATTACACTCCGCTTGGGAAAGGCAAGCAGATGACGCTGGAAGACGACCATTTTGCCGCCTACGATTTGGGTTATCCCAAGAGCATGCAATGTTTGCTGGCTGTTGTAGGTACAAAATTTGGACGTGTTGATTGGACTTATCCTGTGTTTGGTATGCTCAACGGCAAGCTGTCGCTCATTACCAAAGAACAGTTTGAGGCAGGTGAAGCTACCGCTATCATCCTTGAAAACGACCAAGTGGAGAGTATTGATACCATCATCTTCGACCCGCTTACGTTCGAACTGACCTATGGTGGTAAGGTGGCACAGCCTATCAGTGCACTCAACGTATTGACCGACCTCGAAGAAGAGCCGGCTTCCATCGCCTCTTCTTCCGTTCGTAAGCTTTATAGAGGAGCAAAGGTATTCTTTGCCAAAGATTCAGAATTCTCGCTTACTGGCGTAAACGATGTAGCCGCAGCTTGCAACTACGATTACATGGAATATCAAGGTGGCGATAAGGTGAAATGGTTGGGCGAGACAGGCATGTACAACACGTATTATCATATTGCAGGTGATTATATCGTGATTGAGCCGCTGGCTGATGCCGTTTATCCAGACGTGATGTGGCTCTGCGGTGTAGGTATGGGACAGCCCACCTCTGCTCCTGAGGTAACCTCTGGATGGGGATTCGATTCGCCTAATCAGAACTTTGCTGCTCGCACGATTGCGCCAAAGACCTATCAATTTACCGTGTATATGAAGAACACGTCCGATGCAGACCACCCCGGATGGGGGTCGGTGAACTTCAAGTTCTTCCATCAGCATGGATGGGGAGGCGAAGAAGCCAGCACCAATTATACTATCAGCGGACTAAATATCATTGCCAGCATGGAAGAAAGCAATGTAGGCAATTGGTGGGCAAGCGATGCTGAATTTGAAGGCGTATATCGCATTACCCTCGATATGAATAATATGACAAACACTTACGAGAAAATCAAGTAACGATGAAACCAATGTTTTTCTATTCCATAACAATAAGCTTGGGGTTGCTGCTTGCGGCATGTGACCCCAAGCCGGTTACTCCACCTGACAACAAACCAGGAGAAGGACAGGATACGAATAGTGTGGCTCAAGTGGCAACGTTTATCACTACGGCAGACAACACCATGCATTTCTCTTCCGTAAAGAAAAACTTTTCAGAAGGACTCAATATGCAGCCTGAGCAGACGCTTACAATCAATCCTAATCAGCGCTATCAAACGTTTGATGGCTTTGGAGCAGCTATCACTGGTGCGAGCTCTTACAACCTGCTGAGGATGCCGGCCGAAAGAAGAACGAAGCTGCTTAAAGAGACGTTCAGCGTAAAAGATGGAATGGGCTACAGCTATGTGCGCGTTCCGATTGGCGGCAGCGATTTTAATGCGCGCAGCAATTATGATTACACCTGCTGCGATACCAAAGGTATTGAAAATTTCGCGCTCACCTCTGACGAGGTGGATTATATTATCCCCGTTCTTAAAGAGATTCTTGCTATTAATCCTGACCTCAAAGTGATGGGTACACCCTGGAGCTGTCCGCGATGGATGAAAGTGGCGGATGTCCATAAGAAGACTCCCTATGATGGTTGGGTAGGAGGATATCTCAATCCCGATTATTATCAGGACTACGCTACGTATTTCGTGAAATGGATTCAGGCTTTCGAAGCAGAAGGCATTCATATCACGTCCGTAACCGTAGAAAACGAGCCTCTCAACTGGGGTAACTCCATGTCGCTCTACATGCCCTGGGATCAGGAGCGAGATTTCGTAAAACTGGCACTCGGTCCGGCTTTCAAAAAGGCTGGACTGGATACCAAAATCATTTGCTTCGACCATAATTATAATTACGACAACAAGCAGGATCAGCAGCAATATCCGCTCAAAATATATGCGGATGCAGAGGCTTCGCAATATATAGATGGTGCTGCGTATCACAGCTATGGCGGCAGCCCTACCGAGCTTGATGTGATTCACAAAGCGGCTCCTGATAAAAACCTCTATTTCACTGAGCAGTCTATCGGCACGTGGAACTACCAAAGCTTTGGCCAGTCGCTCATGTCAGAGATGAAGAACACCTGTATTGCCACCGTAATGCGCTGGTGTAAAGCCGTGATCGTATGGAACTTCATGCTTGACGACCAAGGAGGTCCTCACGGTGGTCCTGGGGCTTGCGCAACCTGCTATGGCGCAGTGGATGTGTCGTCAAAAGACTACACTACCCTCACTAAAAGAAGCCATTTCTTTGTCATTGGGCACTTGAGTAAAGCTTTCAAAACCGGCTCTACTCGCATTGGCACCAGCGGATACCTTCCTACCAACGTGTCGGCTGTGGCTGCAGAAAACCCCGATGGCAGTTTCGGACTTGTGTTGCTCAACGAGGGAAGCAATGGCGTAAACCTCACCATCGATGATGGCAACCGCCATTTTACCCTCACCTTACCCGCTCAAAGTATTACGTCATGTGTTTGGTAAATAAATATCTTGGATTGTGTGTGGCACTCCTTCTGCTGGTGGGTTGTCGGCCGAGCGCTCCGCTCGAGCTTACCACCGCAGAGGGGGAAACCACCTTTGATATCTTTGTGAGACTCGCTCATGAGTTTCCGCCTACGGATGATAGTCTCACCGTGGTACTCAACCACTCCCTCGCCAATGAGGGTCTCCACGAGCAAGGAGCAAGAGCGCTACTCTCATATCGAGAAAACATGCCCCGCATCATCGACACCCTCCAGTCAAGAGGGTATCGCGTGGTGCTTGTTAAAAACACCCCTGCTGACAATTTCTGTGACGTGGATATAGCCGATATGGAAGAAGTGAACGCAGAGATGGACTCGTGGCTTCAATAATTCTTTATCGTTGAATTAGATGGCATAACCTTGATTATCAATTCTTTATTAATAACCCATTTAAAGTTATCATCATGAAAAAATTTTATGCTTTTTTCTTGGCATTGGCAGCTGCCGCAGCTATCAACGCCCAAACCACTTATTCCCTCATTGGCCACAGCCTCATTGGCTGGAGCCTTGAAAATTCTGAAGCATTCGTAGAGACCGCTACTCCTGGTACCTATGAGCTTACCGTTGCCGACCTCTTCGGTGAATGTAAAATTTCCGTTGATAGAGGCTGGGAGCCTATGTTCGGCGCTGTTAACAGCGGCGATAGCATCATGGTAGGAGATACGTACACACTCAACTATCGAGCAGTTGGTGAACCCGATGTCCCTAATCTGAAAATCGGAAAACCGGGTTTTGGCTACAAGAACGCTGTTCTTCGTCTCGTTATCATCGCCCCTGATTCCGCCACCCTGACTTTCGTTTCCGGAACAGAGTATGATCGTACCGCTTTACCCGATACCTATCAGATTGTAGGCGGTTTCACCAACAATTGGAGCACCGCTGATGCTGTTCAGTTTGAAGAGGTGAATGGCGTGCTTACTGCTACTGTAGAAAACCTCAATGGCAGCTTTAAGATTATTAAGAACCGCGGATGGGATGAGCAATGGGCAACCAATTGGGACACTAACGCCGGCTTGGAAATGAATGTACCTTACGTACTTGGCGCCAAGACCACGTCTGATCCCGCTAACCTCACCCTCTCTAACCCCTTTGCTACTTATGACAACGCTGTGCTCACCCTCGTGCCACAAGACAACGGTGACATGGTACTCACCCTCGTTTCAGGAACCTTCAAGAAGATGGAAGCCAACTGGTATCTCCCCGGCACGAAGCTCGGATGGAACTGCACCGAAGCACAGCAGTTTGCACCTGTAGAGGGCAAAACCGATACCTACGAACTCCTTGCCGCAGAGTTCAGCGGTGATTTCAAGGTTGTATATGGTAACTGGGCTGTAGAGTTCGGTACATCGATGAATGGCGAGACGCCTAACCTATGGAACGTCAACGAAGAATACACTTGTCAAATCAAGGGTTCTAACATTAATCCCGCTGTTGCTGATGCCGTTTATACAGACTGCACTATCACCCTTGTAGTTGACTACGAAAACGTATCTGTAAAATTGCTCATTGCTACCGAAGGCAGCGCGCTCGAAAACACGCAGGTTACTGAGAAGGCCATAAAGGTAATTGAAAACGGACAGCTGATCATCATCAAGAATGGCGTACGCTACAACGCGCTTGGAGCGGTTCTCTAAGTCTTAGTGTTGAAAAACAATGCAGCAGAGCGGCAATTGCCGCTCTGCTTTTTTATCTCACTCCATTGGTATATGGTCAAAGCAAGCCTCCCTCAAACATTCATAGCCATTTCTATCTATTATCCGCCGCCTCCGACCACTGGCACGCGCGAAGCGTTAATGGAACGCCGCGCCGCGCCACCCTTACTCTAAAATGTGTAACGTTTGTAACGTTTGTAACGCTTCGTCGCTGCGCGCCTCGCTGCTTTGACAAATAAAGCATTATTGCACTGTTTGTAACGCTCGCTCCGCTCACAGCTTCGCTGCTTCGTCGCTGCGCGCCTTGCTGCTCGCTTGTAGTGATATCGCAGCAGTTTGCTGCGATTCTCGTATTGTTCGTTGGCAGGAGATATTATCTCCGTCCTCATCCATCCTCTGGCCCCTGGAACGCGCCTTGGCGCTTACAGATTACTCGTATCCGGCGTCTTCATCGCCGCTGCTGCCACCTTGCGAGCCGGAGTTAGAGCCGCCCGAAGGAGTCTGCGAGCCCGAAGTTGAGCCAGAGCCGCTACCGCCTGCTGCCGGGGCATTAGCGCTGTCGTCAGGGAGCTTTACGGATGCCGAGACAGAGGCGAAAGAGGTGTTGGCGTTTACGTCAACCACTACCTCGCCGTTCTCGACCTTGAACATACCCTTCGCCATCATCATACCACGGAGAGTGGAGTAACGAGTCTGGCGGTCGAAGGCGAGCTTCACCTTCTGGTATTCATCGCTCGGAGCGGACTTCGCCTTCTCGGTGGCGATCCAAGCAGAGATAGCTGCGGAGATAACCGCGAAAGCAGTGGTGACCTTCTTCTGC
>JALFZG010000028.1 GCA_022784645.1 Bacteroidales bacterium | reverse complement strand
ATTGGCGAGTTTGCCGAGTGGGTGGCTGAATATACGTTCCGCACACAGATGGCTATCTTTGGCGAGAAACTCGAAGAGGAAATCAGTCAAGGGCTTGAGATGGCTACGGCCAAGGGCGCAGTAGAGTCGTTGCTCGACCTCTTGCCGGAGGTGTTTGATAAGTCCGACCTCATCGCCCTCCGCGTGAAGCGCAAGCAATCCACCTCGCCTAATGCAATCCGCATTGTGCTTTACCGCTGGAAGAAAGCAGGCAAGATTGAGCAAGTGGAAGGCCTTGCCAAATATCGGCAACTGAAAAAGAGCTAACTATCCTTTTCATTATCTTACTGATATTTAATTTTGTTGTTTGTCATATCGTCAAGAGTGCGCAGTCCGTGAGGATAGCGCACTCAACTTTTTTTCTTATTTATCAATAAAGCGAAAAATGCAGAAGCATATTGGCTTTTATGTTAGAATACTACAAACAGTGCAGTGATATTTTCACAAAAACAGCGACAAAACGTTACAAACGTTACAAACGTTACACATTTTAGAGTAAGGGTGTCTACTTTTTTCAGGAAAAGACAGATAATGATGCTCATCAGAAGGTGAGGAGGCAGTCGGTGGAGCAAACTTGCATTTGGCAAGGCGCATTGAGGAGAATCGGCATGTTGAAGTCGGTGTGGCCGGAGGGAAAATCAAACCATACGGGATAATCATAGTGCTCAACCATATTTCGGATACCTTCATAAACAGAATAGGGCATGCGCGGGTCCTCTTCATAGTCAGAAAACTGCCCCACAATCAGTCCGCCTATGCGACTTAACATGCCGCTCAGTCGGAGATTCTGCATCATTCGGTCGATAGCATATGGATGTTCGCCTATATCTTCAATAAAAAGAATATCGCCCTCTGATACGGGGCAGGCATATGGACTGCCTTGTAATGAGTAGAGAATGCTGAGATTGCCCCCTCTCAAGCAGCCTGCAGCTTTTCCCTGCCTATTCAGTGGATGCGCAGGTAGTTGATAACGAAGTGGTTCACCGAGAATCAACCGCCGGAGTGCTTCGGCACTGCGGCTGTCGGCATCGGCATCGGAAGCAAGGGCCTTACACATGGCGCCGTGAATAGATGTGCGTCCAGCATGTCCCATCAAGCAATGCAAAGCTGTGATATCCGAGAAGCCGATGATAGTGGGCGAACCCGACTCTGGCACTTCCACTTGATCGATGATCTGCGCCAATCCGTATCCTCCACGAGCGCAGAGGAGATAGTCAGCATTGGAATGCAAGGCCGTATTGAGGTCGGCCAATCTATCGGCGGGAGGTGCGGCAAAACGGCCGTATTGGCAGAGGGCATGAGGGGCAATTCGTACGTCAAATCCCCATGATTGCAGACGTTGGGCGGCTGTATGAACGAGCGAAGGCTCAATTGCCCCGGAAGGAGCGATAATTTCTATTTTCTTCATTATTTAATGTGTGCTGGCGCGCGAAAAGAAAAATTTGTTTACAAAATTACTACTTTTTTTTGAAATTCCAAAAATTCTTCGTATCTTTGCAGCGGAAATGAAAAAATTTGTACAAATAGTATCATTTTTAGCCCTTTTTTGTTGGGCAATACCGCTCCAAGCGCAAGACCCGGGTAAGGCTGACAAATTGTTTACGGATGGAAACTATTCAGCTGCTATACAATTGTATCGTCAGCTCTACCATCGGCATCCCGGTTCTGCCTTATATTCGTATCGCTTAGGACGATGCGAGCAGGAATTGGGTATGTATGAAGAGGCAGTGGTGCATCTTACCGAATCCGGCACGCGTTATTCGCTTCGTGCGCTGTGGTTGGCTCGTGCCGCTTTCCCTACCTATCGGTTTGAGCTCGCTAAGACCATGTATGAGGAATGGCTTCATTCGGCCGATACCACGCACCATCAATATAAGAAAGCTCAAGTTGAGCTAGCACGAACCGAGCAGATGTTGCGCTACATGAATAGGGTGGAGAATATCGTGTATTTGGATACCATCAGTTTCCCCAGCGCAACCCTTCCTAAGCACTTGCCATCGATCTCGCCGGATATGGGTAAGATTGAGATTCGGGATGGAATGTTTATTTCTACTAACCAACGTGGTGATCGTCGGTATATCGCCTTTTCTTGCCCGAAAACCGGCCGCCGATTGATAGGCAAGCAAGAGCGACTGCTGGATGAGTGGTCGTCTATTGATACGCTGCCCGAGATGATCAATCAGTTTAAAGAGCAGGACTTCCCGATTCTGATGCCCGATGGCGTGACGCTGTATTTCTGTGCGAAAGATACGACCGATGGAATGGGAGGATGGGATATTTATATGACCAAATATAATCCGGCTACCAACACCTACTTGATGCCGGAATTGCTGGGTATGCCGTTCAATTCGATGGCAGATGATAAGCTTTTTCTATACGATGAATCGGCAGGAAAGGGATTTTTCATTACCAACCGAACGAATCCTAACCGACTGATGCTCTGTAGTTTCCAATACAGCAAGCCTAAATATCTGCGTGATAGTTCAGACAACTACATGCGCGAATACATTCAATTGCGCACCATACCACTTTTCTCTGGTCATTCATCCTCAGCTTCGCATACTGCCGCTATAGTAGAAACCAATAAATGGGCAGCAGTTGAGGAGGAAAAGCCAGAATGGACGCTTATTCTCAACGACTCTACCACATATACGTCATTTGCAGACTTCCGCAGCAACGAAGCCAAAGAAACTATGCAGACCTACTTGGATCTCCTCCTTCAGTTAGACGAAGCCAACGAGCAATTGGCGCAATATCGGGTGGCATTCCAAGAGGCTCCGGCTGACGAGCGTACACTGCTTAAGGATCTTATCTTACAGCTAGAGTTGGACGTTCGCCGGCTATTTAATGAGGCTGAAAAAGTTCGCAAGGAGGCGATAAGAAAAGAGACGGAATGGGCGAATGCCGAAATAAAATAGTAGGAGAATTTATCAGGATTTCTTTCTGCGGAAAACCACTCGCTCGTTGATTACATAATTGAAGCAGCCGGAGAAGCAGAGCGCGAGCAGATTGCAGAATACTACGTCTAAGCGCCCCTTAAATACTACTACAAACACTTGCAAGAAAATCATTTTTACAATAAACCCACCTATGCAAGCAGCATTATATCCCAAGAAATGGCGGAAGAAACTGCGCTTGCTTTTCCTATGGCTGATGCGGTCGCGCCATACACCAAAATAGGCAATGATGAAATTCGTAAGCACTGCACACTCAAACGATATCGCCGGACTCACTAAGTTTTCTCCCCAATACGTACCGCTCAGCCAATAGTGAGCACAAGCCCACAGCACAAGCGTATCCACGACCGTTCCGGCGAGAGTGGAGGTGGAGAATGCTGCAAAACGCTTAATCTGCTGCTTAACTTTGCCCATTAGTCTTTTTTCGGCTTCTTGAGGGGGTCGATTTGGGCGAAATAATGCAAGTCTTTAAAGAACGACCCTAAGTAGAACGACATTAGAATCGCAAAAATAGCCAAACCGATATAGTCTAAGATATATACATGTTCTGCCAATACGATGCGGCCAATATGCCAAATATGCCCTAATTCGCTATGCATAGCTTCACTGTAAATCAAGAATGTATTGCAGATGATAATAATCAAACGCAATTCCGTTGGACCCATTTTTCCATACGTGAGCTTAAACTCGTTCTTCAAATGCGCATTGATAGATACATATACCTCCAACATCAAATACGGGATGAAGCATAGCATAGGCACCCAAAGGTTACACATGCCGCTCAAACCGATACCTATAAACATGAAGAACTCCGTAACGCAGTCAATATTATGATCCAAATAGAACCCATATAGTGGTCGCTGCGTTTTTCTTACGCGGGCTATCGAGCCATCGAGCGAGTCGCCAAACCAGTTTACAACCAAACCTGCTGATGAGAGCCAAATCCATGCGGGGGCACTCAGAAGATTATTCAGTACGTAACCAAGGAAAACCAGGAAACTGCCGAACACCCCAAACCAAGTAAGCATATCGGAGGTGATCCATTTCGGCAGATGCGAGGCTATCCATACTAACACTTTCTTTTCTACTCCGTTCAGAATAGAGGTTTGAATTCTGACGGCATTTTCTTCTTTTGCCATAACGATAAATTGATTGCATGCGCAAAATTGATGACATCAATCTTGCAAAAACGTAAAACTTATAAATCAAGGTGAGCGATTAAAAACCCATCATCAAAAAGAATTCTTGTTTAATTTGGGCAAGTCATTAACTATACACTTTTCCTTCAATCCAATTTACGAGGGAGGTAGGGAGCGTGCGATGGAGGAAGCAGAAAAAGCGATATTGACATCCGTGAATATTGAAAATCCACGGGCGTTTTTGCTGCGTTATTTCCCACAAATAGTGTGCCATTTTTTCCGCTTCAATGCCATGGAGTTCATCATATTCCATTTTTGCGACAGCTTTGTTCATTTTTTGATAAATATCTTCGCCCCTAATGCTTTTTTTACGAGCTTCAGTAAAGCCGGTATGCACATCTCCGGGCAGCAAACAAGCGATTCGAATACCGTATGTCCGCACTTCGTTTTGCAAGCTGAGTGCAAGCGCATTTACCGCTGCCTTGCTAGCCGAATAGAGCGCCTGGTAGGGCACGGGGAGAATAGCTGCTATACTGCTTGTGAAAATGATTTTTCCGCTGCGGCGAGCGCGCATATTGGGGAGAACAGCCTGAACGAGGCGAAGTGTGCCGAAGAAATTTACATCCATCAAATGCTTGGCATCTGCCATGTCCGTAAACTCCACAGCGCCAGATATGCCAATGCCCGCATTGCATATACATACATCAATATGTTCGGTTTCCTGAAGAACCTGCGCTATGGCTGCCGCACAACTCTGATCATCAGAGAAATCACAATAAATATGGCGTATCCCCGGCAAGTTCGATCCGCGGCGACTGAGGTCAAACACGCACCAACCATGCTCTAAGAAGAGCTTGGCTGTTACGAAACCTATACCGCTGCTGGCACCCGAAACTATAACCGTCTGCATAGGAGAAGTCTGTTCGGAAATCTTGCTCATAGAATGGTATTTCTGGATCTGACTATAGCGCCCCGAGTTCGTGAAGCACAGCCGTCGTTTTCCTTACGGCTTCTTCAGATGCTTGCAAACGAGCCGTCTCGTCAGCTGAAAGCTTGAACTCTACAATCTTTTCTATGCCGTTTTTGCCGATGATACATGGTACACCGATGGTAATATCGTGCATGCCATATTCGCCTTCCAGTGAAGCTGAACATGGGATCATCTTCTTGCGGTTGTGAATAACGGCTGCTGCCACTTCTGCGGCTGCTGCACCTGGAGCCATCCATGCGCTGGTTCCCAAGAGGGAAGTAAGCGTAGCACCACCTACCATCGTCTGCTTAACCACGTTGTCAATTTCTTCTTGAGAAAGCAAATCCGATACCGGTACACCTTTATAAGTAAGGTAACTTACCAGCGGAATCATGGTCGTATCGCCATGGCCGCCGATTACGAATCCCTCTACGTCGTTCGAGTTACACTGCAGCGCTTGGGCAATGAAATACTTAAAACGGGCAGAATCGAGCGCACCTCCCATACCAATTACACGGTTGCGGGGCAAACCAAGGCTGTGAAGAGCCAAATACGCCATCGTATCCATCGGGTTGGATACGATGATTAAAATAGCATCCGGAGAGTATTTTAGTACGTTGGTTGCTACACTCTTTACGATGCCGGCATTTACTCCGATCAACTCTTCGCGTGTCATCCCTGGCTTGCGAGGAAGACCACTCGTAATAATCACTACATCAGAGTTGGCTGTCTTGCTATAGTCGTTCGTTATACCGCGAACCATCGTGTTGAAGCCAAGAAGGCTAGCCGTCTGCATAATATCCATTGCCTTGCCTTCTGCAAGGCCTTCCTTAATGTCAATGAGGCTCACTTCTGAGGCAACCTCTTTGACTGCCAATACATTTGCGCAGGTTGCGCCTACATTGCCTGCGCCTACAACTGTAACTTTTGACATGATGATAAGATTGACAATACTTGGGTAATTGTATCATGCTTGGGGGTATTTATCCCCAATATCGCCCACAAAATTACAGCTTTTCTCCGATATGAGCAAATAAAAATGTCGTTTTTTCGTATTTTTTGTACAAATATATTAAAAAAAAGCAATTTTTGGCCTTACACTTGTGTAATCCAAAAAAAAGTGCTATCTTTGCCGCTCGAAACCATCGGGCTCCGGCCCAAACTCATTTATGGACATTAACGACATACTCAATTCTTTCATTCATTCGGAAAAAAAGTTTTTCCCTCAAATTGTTCAAATGGCGGACTACATAGTAGAAGGCGCCAATCTCCTCACGGATATGATTTCCATGGAGGACGAAAAGTTCAAACAAGAAGAAATCTATAACCGCATAAAAATGTTGGAAACAGCGTGCGATGCGATTGCTACCGACCTTTTCAATGCGCTCAATGCTTCGTTGGTTACCCCTCTTGACCGCACCGACTTGCATCAGCTCTGCGATGCCCTTGATGACGTGATGGATAATATCAACGGCAGCGCCAAGCGAATGCTAATATATCAACCAGAGGACTTGACGGCAACGACTATGCATATGGCTGAAATTGTTATCGAATGTTCGCGGTCAATCCGTAAGGCAGTCGGAGCACTCTATGAAATTAAGAAGAACCCACAAGTGGCACTCGATGAATGTGCAAAACTTCATGAGCTCGAGCACGAGGGCGATGACGTATATGGCGACTACATTGAGGAACTCTTTAAGTCAGATTTGGATGCCAAAGAGGTTATCAAAATGAAGGAGATTATGGGCTCGCTTGAGTCGGCTACTGACTGTGCCAACAAAGTGGGTAAGACCCTCAAGACCATTATTGTAAAATATATGTAATCTACTGTTATTCAATAAAATATGGACTTTAAGACGTTTTGGAATTCTACTACGGCCTTCGTGTTGAAGAATTTTTTCATAGCTGCTATTATTGTTGCCGTGCTCATTGTGGGAGCCGTAAAATGGCTTGGCTCGTTTACGCACCATGGTGAAGAAGTGGTAGTACCTACCATCACAGGATTATATGTTGAAGAGGCGCAGATTTTAGCTGGTAATGAGGGACTTACTATTCAGGTGATTGACTCTACTTATAGCAAGAAAGAACCCCTCGGAACGATCGTGGAGCAAAACCCGAGAGCAGAGTCAAACGCTAAGCGCGGTCGCACGGTGTATGTGATTGTCAACGCCAAGACCGTTCGCCAAGTGCCTGTTCCTGACTTGCGCGATGTCAGCTGCCGACAAGCAGAAGCTACGCTCAAAGCGCTCGGTTTGGAGGTGGAAGGAATCGAATATGAGCCTTCTGAATACAAAGATTTGGTGCTCGACTTGAAATATAATGGCGAGCATATTGAGCCTGGCATGCGCATCAGCGAAGGCTCACTTATTACCCTCGTAGTCGGTTTTGGAAGAGGTACAGAAAACGTAGAAGTGCCTAATCTGACAGGTATGAACCTCGCGGACATTCGTGCTACCCTGCTTAATGGCCGACTCATTCTCGGATCGGTAACTTACGATGCGGAACTTACAGAAGAGAACAAGCATCAGTTTGTAGCATTCAGTCAGTCCGTTAGCGCCGGAAGTCAGCTTCTGGAGGGCTCACGAATTGATGTACAAATGACTACCGACTTGCAGAAAGCCGCGACCGCTTCTGCCCAACAAAGTGAGGAGGATTTCTTTTGAGTAACGAGCCCAACATAACCGATGAATTCTCGGAGGAACTCTTCGAGCGATGGAAGCTGCAAGCCGACCGCGGGCAGGCGCCTTTACGTGTGGATAAGTTTGTGGTGGAGCACATGGGCAGTACGTCCCGAAACCGCATTCAAGCTGCAGCCGATGCCGGTCATCTCTGGGTAAATGGAAAAGCGGTAAAAGCCAATTATAAGGTCAAACCGCTGGATATCGTGCAAGTGCTGCTTGACCATGAGCCCATCGACTTTACCATCGAGCCGGAGAATATCCCCATTGAGGTGGTGTACGAAGATGACGATCTGATGGTGGTTAATAAGCCGGCAGGGATGGTCGTTCATCCCGGTTGTGGTAACTACACAGGCACCCTGCTCAACGCCATCGCGTATTACTTGCAGAATCATCCAAATTTTGATGTGAATGATCCTGCCGTAGGGCTCGTTCACCGCATTGATAAAGATACCAGCGGGTTGTTACTCATAGCTAAAACACCGGAAGCCAAGGCAGATCTTGCCGTTCAGTTCTTCCATCACACCACTCGACGAACCTATAATGCGCTCGTATGGGGCACATTTGCGGAAAATGAAGGGACGGTAGAGGCAGCCTTAGGGCGCGACACACGCGACCGCACTCTTTATCGGGTGTGGGACACGGAAGATAACCCTGCGGCTAAGGAGGCGGTCACCCATTATCGAGTAATGGAGCGGTTCCCCTATTGTACCCTCGTAGAATGCCGACTTGAAACTGGACGTACGCACCAGATTCGCGTACATATGAAGCATATAGGACACCCGCTTTTTGCTGATGAAAAATACGGTGGAATGGAGGTTTTAAAGGGCATTCCTACGCAGAAATACAAACAGTTCATTCAAAACTGCTTTGCGCTTTGTCCGAGGCAGGTTCTCCACGCGCGAACCCTCGGATTCAAGCATCCAAGAACAGGGCAACAGATGGATTTTACCTCTGAATGGCCCGCTGATTTTACGAACCTGATAGAAAAATGGAGACATTATGACGCCACGAATCTTATGGGCTGATGATGAGATTGATCTGCTTAAGCCTTACATTATTTATTTACAACAGAAAGGATACCAAGTGCTGACTGCCAACAACGGTCAGGACGCTATAGAAATTTGCCGCCAGCAGCCGGTTGATATCGTATTTCTTGATGAAAACATGCCCGGCCTCAGCGGATTGGAGACCTTGCAGGATATCAAGCATATCCGTCCGTCGTTGCCCGTTGTGATGATTACCAAATCCGAGGAGGAGAATATCATGGAGGAGGCCATCGGCGAACAGATTGCTGACTATCTCATTAAGCCGGTCAACCCCTCACAGATTCTGCTCTGCTTGAAGAAACATATCCACGAGAAATCCATCCGAGAAGAACATGCATCAGCTGCTTATCGGGAGGAGTTTGCAGATATAACTTATCTTATCAATTCGGCCTCCACACTGGAAGAATGGCAGGCTGTTCATCGTTTGCTTACTAAATGGGAACTCCAGTTGCAAGAAGCGGGCAGTAGCATGACCGAGATGCTTTTGCTTCAGCGCAAAGAGGCGAATGCTGCTTTCGCAAAGTTTGTACAGAGGCGTTATCCTGAATGGATGCAGCAGCATCCGGGAATCATGTCACCTGATATTTTCAAGAAAAAAATCTTTCCGCTTCTTGACCAAAAAGAGAAGGTAGCGCTCGTGGTAATCGACAATTTCCGATACGACCAATGGCTCGCTATTCAGCCGATTTTATCGGAGTTTTTCTCGGTGGAAACGGAGGAACTTTATACCTCCATTCTACCTACAGCCACCCAATACGCACGCAACGCAATTTTTGCCGGACTCATGCCTGAAGATATCCGCATCATGTATCCCCAATATTGGGTAGAGGAGGGCGATGAAGAAACGAAAAATCAATACGAAAAGGAGCTCATAACGGAGCAGATTCAGCGTTTTAGAAGGAAGGATACCTTCGAATATTTTAAGGTGAATGACTCGGATTTCTGCGAAAAGGTGATTCAGAAGCTCCGCAGTTCGCAGCAGTCGCTGATGGTGGTTGTGCTCAACTTTATTGACATGCTCTCGCATAGTCGCACCGAGTCAAAGATGATGCGCGAACTCTGTGCTGACGAAGCGGCTTATCGTTCGCTTACGCAGTCGTGGTTCCGTCATTCGCCGACCTGCCGCCTCTTTGAAAGACTGGCGCAGCTCGGATATAAGGTGCTGCTCACTACCGATCATGGTACCATCCGAGTGGAGAATCCGGTAATGATTACGGCGGATAAAAATACCAACACCAACCTTCGGTATAAGGTTGGTAAGGCTCTCGTTTGCAAACACAAAGAATGCTTTACGATGACCAATCCAAAGGCCTTTGGGCTTCCTGCACCGAATATCTCATCGAGTTACGTATTCTGCACTGGTCAGGATTTCTTCAGTTATCCCAATAATTTCAACTACTACGCTCAATATTATTCTGGCACGTTTCAGCACGGTGGCATCTCGCTCGAAGAGATGCTTATTCCGCTCATTACGCTCATACCTAAGAATTAGCGTAGGATAATATGTCATCCCCAAAACAATACTTCTGATATCTCGAATGTTATAACGCAACGTTATCCGTTATGTGGATTCTCTATGCTATTTGTTCGGCCTTCTGCCTCGGCTTCTATGATATTGCAAAAAAACGGGCGCTCGAAGGCAATGCTGTTTTATACGTGCTCACCTGCTCTGTAATCATCAGTTCGCTCCTGCTTCTACCTATGGCTGTGGCTTCGTATTTATGGCCAGAAACACTGATGAAAACGATGTTTTTCGTTCCTCAGGTGAGTTTTCATGACCATCTGCTTATTCTGCTCAAAGCGGTAATAGTGTTGCTCAGCTGGATCTTCGCATATTACTCGATGAAGCATCTGCCCATTACGCTCGTTACCCCCATCAATGCCACGCGCCCGATGTGGACCCTGCTCGGAGCTGTACTTATTTTTGGAGAAGTGCTTAATGGTTGGCAATGGGCGGGAATCATCATGGCGCTCCTTTCGTTTTATGCTTTCTCGCTTGTGGGGAAGACAGAGGACATCTCTTGGACGAATAACCCCTGGCTTCTTGCCTTATTGGCTGCTACGTTGCTCGGGGCATGTTCGGGGCTTTATGACAAGTACTTGATGCGTTCGCTGGATAGAAATGCTGTACAGGTGTATTATACTTGTTATCAAGCGGTTTTGATGCTTCTGCTGCTTGGCGTACAGCATCTTCTCTACCGCATCGATGCGCGGAGAGCAGAGGTAGGGAAGCGGCCTTTTCTGCCCTTGCATTCTACTGCAAAACCCCGATGGAAAGGGGCAATTTTGATGATCTCGGTGTTCTTGGTATTATCCGATTTCGTATATCTACTTGCGCTCTCTTATCCCGATTCGCTCATCTCGGTGGTTTCTACTGTCCGACGTGGCGGATGCATCATCTCGTTTATATATGGTGCCTTAGTGCTCCGCGATAAGAATATCCGCCGAAAAGCCATCTGCCTTGCCGGCATTGTGATCGGTATGATCTTCCTTTTGCTCGGCACGCTATAATGAATCACTACGTAATTCTTATAATGAATATCTCTACCCCTGCCATAGTACTCCATTGCTCTCGGTTGACAGACAAAACCTCGGTGCTGCATCTCTTTACGCGAGAAAGTGGCAGGGTGTCGTATTATCTGTATGGAGCGACTTCCAAACGCAATATGCGCAATGCCTTGCTCATGCCTCTCGCGCTGCTCGACATTGAGGCGGTGCATCAGGAAAACAGAGAGATTCAGCAACTCAAAGAATGGCGATTAGCCTATGTGGCTAACGCTACTGCTGACGATATCCGCCGGCAATCAGTAGCGATGTTTATTGCGGAGATCCTTTACCGAACACTCGTGCATCCGTTGCCCGACTCCGCACTCTTCGACCTGCTCACCGAGACAATCCTTGCGCTCAATACACGTGATGACCCACAAAACGTGCATCTGGAGTTTCTATATGCATTTATAGATAGCCTCGGCTTTGGTATTGATATGAATAAGCAGGAGAATCAGGTGTTTGCTCCCTTGTTCAGTCAGCAAGTCATTTCGCAGCAGCAGCGGAGAACGATGCTTAGGCAGTTTATGACGTATTATGAAACCCACCTTCCCGATTTTCGTCTCCCAAAATCGCTCGAAGTGATGTTTGAAGTGTTTAATTAGCGATAGCGAAGCCTTAAGGGAAAAACGATAGCAATGGAGAGAACGATAACTCAAGATAAAACTTGTAAGATTCGCCGTGGGTTCCGCATACTCTTGATAGTGGCAGCCTACGGATACCTCGCTTATGCGCTCCTTACGTTTAAGCACTATGGCGAGTTTGCTGCACATTTCCATTCTGCGGGGTGGAAAGAACTGTTTTCGTTCGCTTTGGCGGTGCTGCTTTTCCCTCTAAATATATCGATGGAATCGGAGAAATGGCGCTGTTTGCTCAGCTATCTTACCTCGCTCTCGAGAAAAGAGTCTCAGCGTCAGGTGTATTATGGTTTTGTAGGTGCACTACTTACTCCCGATCGCTTAGGCGACTATCCAGCTCGTGCATCTATGCTGCAGGAGGAAGTCAGCAAAAAAAAAGCAGTGGCGCTTGGTTTTGCTGGTTCGATGGTGTTGGCAGCAGTCAATATCGGACTGGGGGTGGTTGCTTTGCTGATATGCGGTATCGAGTTCCCCAGTCTTGAACGTAGGCAACTGATTCTCCTTTCGGTCATTCTGCTCGTTTGCTTTTTCGCTATCAGTTGCGTAATGGCTTTCCTGAGCAAATGTAAGTCGATCCAGCGTATTCCTAAACTACCCTTCCGCCAACAATTGCAAGTTGTGGGGTGGAGCGCTCTCAGATATCTTGTGTTTTGCCTGCAACTCTATTGCCTGCTTCGCTTTGCCGGAGCTGGATTGACGATAGCTGACAGTCTCGTAGCGATCCCTATTTACTATCTCGTACTGACCCTCCTTCCCGCATTGCCAGCGGCCGATCCTGCGCTCCGAGGGGGAGTGGGCATGATGGTTTTCGGGGCTTTTTCGAGCAATGTTCCCGCGGCGGCCCTCGCTACGGTGCTGCTATGGATTATTAACAACCTTTTCCCGCTCATTATTGGTACGTTTATTGTGAAAAACACCTAATTCAACAAAAATATTTGTACCTTTCATTCCGCGAAGGCAACAGCTGTACTCGTTTTTTTATAAAAATAGCAAAAAATTATAAATTTTCTTGCTTATTCAAAAAAATCTTTGTACCTTTGCAGCTCAAAAATCAAGTCAATATTTATTTCATAGCATAAAACAAAAACGACAATATCATGAATCTTACTTTCCAACTCAATTATCGAGCAGAATGGGGACAAACGATTTGCCTTATCGAGACGCGTAATGCGCTCCTCGGTTGGACGCCTGAGCACCCGCTCTGCCTCAACTGCCAGGGGTCGGACTTCTGGACAATCACCGTACCTGTTACTGATTTTGCAGGTGAGATTACCTACAAATATGCTATCCTCCATGCGGATGGTCATTTGGTGTACGAAGCTGGTAAAGACCGCGTTATCCATTTGCAAGCTGCAGATAAACGCATCATCATCCGCGATTTCTGGCAGGTAAATGATTACGAAAAGGTGTTTTACAGTACGGCATTCCAGCAGGCGCTCTTCCGCAGAATCAAGCCCGCTAAGCAGAAAGCAGCCAAGGGCAATATTCGCTTTTCGGTTGATTTACCGCAGATCCTCCCAACGCAGGGAGTGGCTGTAGTGGGCAATATCCCCGAATTAGGAGCATGGGACATCAACGAGAAACTCATCCTCTCCGATGCTGATTTCCCCATTTGGAGAGCCGATATAAACATTAAAAATGCCGATGTAATCGAGTATAAATACCTCATCTACGACCTACACTCGGGTGCAGTGGTTGATTTGGAATATGGCGAGAATCGTCAGATTTGGGGCATCGAGAAAAATGCGGTGATAATGCAGAACGACCGCTCTTTCCGCCGTACGCAACCGAAATGGAAAGGGTCGGGTGTAGCCGTTCCAGTATTCTCTCTCCGCACCGATGATGATTTCGGTATTGGTGAGTTCCTCGACTTGAAGAAGATGGCCGATTGGGCCGCAATTACGGGTCAGCAGATGATCCAGACGCTCCCCATCAACGATACCACCCTCACGCATACCAACCGCGACTCTTATCCGTATAATGCAGTCAGTGTGTTTGCGCTTCATCCTATCTACATCAACATCGAGCGCATGGGCAAGCTTACGCCCGCACAAAAGCGTGCGTACAAGAAAACGCAGAAGGAGTTCAACGAGAAGAATTTCGCTGATTATTCGGTGGTGTATGCAGAGAAAATGCGCTATTTCCGCGCTATCTACAAAGCCGAACACGAAGCGCTTTTCTCGTCAGAGGAATATAAGACGTTCTTTGAGAAAAACAAACTCTGGTTGGAGCCCTATGCTGAATTCCTCCATAAGCGTGACAGAGAACCACGTGAGTTCTTCTATTTCTTGCAGTTCCATGCGGATAAGCAGCTTTCAGAAGCAGTAGCGTATGCACATAGTAAGGGTGTAGCGATGAAGGGCGATATTCCTATTGGCATCTCGCCTGATTCAGTAGATGCTTATACTGATCCGCAACTCTTCAATCTCGACGCTTCGGCAGGTGCGCCACCTGATGATTTCTCCATCTCCGGTCAAAACTGGGGCTTCCCCACGTATAACTGGGACGAAATGGCAAAAGATGGTTTCCTTTGGTGGAGGCGTCGTTTCACCAAGATGCAGGATTATTTCGATGCATATCGAATCGACCATATCCTCGGTTTCTTCCGTATTTGGCAAATGCCCAAGACGGCTGTATGGGGGCTCTGCGGACATTTCGTACCGGCATTGCCTTACACTATGCAGGATCTTTGGAATATGGGTATTCACTGCGATCGTGACCGCCTCGTGAAGCCATATATCCGAGCTAATTTCATGGGCGATGTGTTTGGTTACGACACCGATATGGCCAAACGTGAGTTCTTCCTTACCAACGACCAGTATATCTATTGGTTCCGTCCGGAGTTTGATACGCAACTCAAGATTCAGAACCACTTTGATGCGCTTGCCGAGAAGCAGGGTGGTAAACTTACGGAGCAGCAAACGAACGTGATGAATGGGCTGATGTATTTGCATTGCGAGGTGCTCTTCGTGGAGGATCAGAAGAACCATGAGTTGCTCCACCCGCGTATTGCCCTCTATCAAAGCCATTCTTACAACGAATTGCCTGATGACCTCAAGCGCATAATTAAGAATCTGCACGATGACTATTTCTACCGTCGTCACAACGATTTCTGGTATCATAGCGCGATGCGCAAACTGCCTACGCTCATTGGGGCAACTGATATGCTCGTTTGCGGTGAAGACTTGGGCATGGTGCCCGATTGTGTACCGGCAGTTATGCATTCTGAGCAGATTCTCTCGCTCGAGATTCAGCGAATGCCGAAAGATCCTTCGGTAGCGTTCGCTCACCCGGGTAATGCACCATATCTCTCTGTATGCACCACTGGCACACACGATACCAACCCGCTTCGCGCTTGGTGGGAGGAAGATAGAGCCGTAACGCAGAAGTTTTACAACGAACAGATGGGATGGTACGGTGAAGCGCCTCAGGAGATGACTCCGCAGATTGCAGAGTTCATCCTTAATCAGCATATGTATTCACCGGCTATGTGGGTCATCCTCCCGCTGCAAGACTGGCTGGCTATAGATGCCGAAGTACGTTTGGCAGATGCCAATGCCGAACGTATAAACGTGCCGGCCAACCCGCGTCATTTCTGGAAATACCGCATGCACCTCACTATTGAGGAGCTCCTCAAGAAAGATGCATTCAATGCTCACGTTAAGGACCTCACCTCTCGCAGAAACTAATGCCATTTTGGCAACCCAATTGCAGCCCATCGCGCTCTTGCGATGGGCTGCTTGCTTTTGATAATCAAGTTTCTCTGAAATTTGTTGTTTTTTTTTCTGAAAAAAATGTATTTTACACGTATAACCACCGTAGTGAACACGTATATCCTACGTACTTATTCGTGCAATCTACGTACAAACGTGGTGTTTTCTACGTATGCAGGTTGTACAAAGAATAGTCATTCATCTTATTGTTTTTTCTGCAAAGCGTGCTCCATAAATTATGCGTCATCCGCTTGCAGAGAAAAGGCGAAAGTGGGCGAGTATCTGTGGTAAAAGGAGCGGTTTTGGGGTAAAAAGCGGTTTTTTTATGTGTTTTTGGCCCTAAAATTTTGTCATATCGGAAAAAAGTTGTATCTTTGCGGGCTATTTTTATGGAATAGCGCACGTATGCGTATGCGCACGTCGCAAAAGCATATGCCCTCGCCTTCGAAAATATATTAAAAAAATATTATCAAAACTATGCAAAACAAAGGACTTGTAAGAATCATGGCCATCCTGCTTACGCTGGTATGTGCCTTCTACCTCTCCTTCAGCATTATCACCAGCCGTTATGACAAAAAGGCTAAGGAGTATGCCGGAGGGGTAGCTGAGAAGGAGTACGTTTATTTGGACTCCATCGCAAGCAAGAAAGTGTGGTTTGGCTACACGCTCAAAGAGTGCCGCGAGAAAGAGATTGCTCTCGGTTTGGACTTGAAGGGCGGTATGAACGTAACCCTCGAAGTGTCGATACCCGACATTCTGAACGCACTTTCCGGCTACAACAATTCAGAAATTTTCACCAAAGCCATGGCTGCTGCAAAAGAAAAGCAGAAAAACAGCCAGACTGATTTCGTCACGCTCTTCGTAGAGTCGTACAAAGAAGTTGACCCGAACGCACAACTTGCATCGGTGTTCTCTACGTTTGAATTGAAAGACAAGGTGTCGCTCAACTCGACCAACGCAGAGGTAGAGAAGGTGATCCGCGAAGAAGTAGAAGGCGCTATTTCCAACTCGTTTAATGTGCTCCGTACGCGTATCGACCGCTTTGGTGTGGTTCAGCCGAATATCCAGCAGCTCGACCAGCCGGGTCGTATTCTTATCGAGCTCCCGGGCGTAAAAGAGCCCGAACGTGTTCGTAAGCTCCTCCAAGGTACGGCTAATCTTGAGTTCTTTGAGACGTATGAGATTGGCGAGGTTCTCCCGATGCTCGCTCAGATTGATGCAGAGTATGCAAAGGTAGCAGCTGCCGCAGAGGCTGCTGCAGAACCTGCCGCAGAGGCTGCTGAAAACGCAGAAAAAGCCGCTCCTGCAGAAGTAGCTGAGGAAGTAGCCGCTAACGCAGCTGTAGACGGCTTGGATTCCCTGCTTGCTGCTACGGAAGCAGACGCTACTGTAGATTCTGTTGCTGACGCAGCTGCCAATGCTGCTGCTTATGAGGAATGGAAGAAAGCGCACCCGCTCTTTGCTATTCTTCAGCAGAGCCAGTATCAGCGTGGTCCGGTTGTCGGTTATGCGCATTATACCGATACCGCCAGGGTGATGGAGATGCTCAAGAGCACGGCTGCTAAGCAGGTGTTCCCGCGTGATTTGCGTTTCTCTTGGACGGTTAAGGCTATCGATGAGGCTGAGTCGATCTATCAGCTCGTTGCTCTCAAGACCCAGCGCGATGGTCGTGCTTCGCTCGAAGGCGATGTAATTACTGATGCACGTGCTGACTTCCGCGAGACAAGCGCTTATGCTGAGGTGTCGATGTCAATGAACGCTGAGGGCGCTAAGACCTGGGCTCGCATTACCAAGGAGAATATTGGTAAGTCTGTAGCTGTTGTGCTCGATGGTTATGTATATTCGTTCCCGACCGTACAGTCTGAGATTACGGGCGGTAACTCACAGAT
>JALFZG010000017.1 GCA_022784645.1 Bacteroidales bacterium | reverse complement strand
GAAGACATGCTCAATATGCAAACGGGTCTGAAAGGACAGAAAGGAAGTGTGTCGTTTGTAGTCACACCTTGCATCAATAGCGAACTCGAAGCGCTTAGAGGAAAGACGACTACGACGGAAGATGGCACTACTACCCCACTCTCCAAAAACGATATCCTTCGTGAAGCTGCTGCCATCATCGACCGACATATCCATAAGGCGTATCGCTTGGCTTGGACCAATACAGCTGCTCTCGATATCATCGAAGGCAAGCCCAACCAACAGATGGAAGATTATATACAGTCGCGCATTGACCTCATTCATATCCCCAATAGAGACGATGCGTTCTTGCGCGATTGCCTCTTGAATATGTATGCCAATCCCGCCCGCAATCAGCGAATCGCCAAACAACATAGCCTATGAAAACAGCCATTTTTCCGGGGTCGTTTGACCCCTTCACCATAGGTCATGCTGATATCGTAAGAAGAGCCCTTCCGCTCTTTGATTCAATCATCATTGCAGTAGGCATCAACCATCAAAAAACGCCCTTTTTTCCCTTGGAAAAACGCCTTGAATCCATCAAGCGGGCGTTTGCCGATGAACCTCGTGTAAGCGTAGTAGCTTATACAGAATTGACGGTGGACTTTGCGCGCGAAAACAACGCCCAATTTATCATCCGCGGCATTCGCACCATCGCCGACTTCGAATACGAACGAACCATGGCCGATGCCAATGCCGAATTGGCAGAGCAGAAAATCGAGACGATAGCGCTTTTTACCAAGCCTGAACTTGCACATGTGTCATCTTCCTTCGTAAGAGACCTCGCCTCTCACGGACATGATATCAGCCCTTATTTACCCTAAAAATTTTGCTTTTAAACTACCTAAAACAGTACAGATATGAAATCCATCAGAACCATTTCAATAGCCGCTCTCGTGGCATATATGGCCGTCTCTGCTCCCGCTTATGCCAAAACCAATAAGCAGCAGCAACTGACCGAAGCAATGCCCGCTACCGTACGCGTGGATAAGAACATTTCCATATACAACGACGTGATGCGGCAGCTCGATATCAATTACACCGACACGCTCAACTATGATAAACTGACCGAAACGGCCATCAACGAGATGCTTCGGCAGGTGGATCCTTACACCATCTACGTGCCAGAGAGCAAAGATGAGGAGCTCAAGCGCATGACTACAGGCAAGTATGGTGGCATCGGAAGCACCATCATGCAGCGCGAGGATTACGTTTATATATCCGACCCTTACGAGGGGTTGCCGGCTCAGAAGAACGATGTAAGAGCGGGCGATAAAATCCTGTCAGTAGATGGCGTAAACTGCAAAGGCAAAACGACCCAAGAGGTATCCAATATGCTCCGCGGAAAAGCCAATACATTAGTGAAATTGGAGTTGGAACGTCCAGGGGAAAAGAAGCCCATCAAACGCGAATTTATGCGGCAGGAAATCAAGTTTCCTACAATTGATTATGCAGCTAAACTGACTGACAATGTAGGCTATGTGAGCTTTACCGAGTTTACGGAAAACTCATCACGCGAACTCCGGATGGCTATTCAGCAACTCGTGGATGAACAGGGCTGTAAGTCGCTTATTCTCGATTTGCGCGGCAATGGTGGCGGACTGATCAACGAGGCCCTCAATATTGTGTCGATGTTCGTGGAGAAATCTACGGAGGTCGTTTCCACCAAAGGTAAAACAGAAGGTTCTGACCGCGTGTATAAGACCACTACCGAACCCATTTACCTGAATCTGCCGCTTACGATTCTCGTAGATCGCAACTCGGCTTCAGCTTCTGAAATCACATGTGGAGCCCTTCAGGATTTGAGTCGAGCTACGCTCATAGGCGAAAAAACGTTCGGGAAAGGCCTTGTGCAGAGCATCCGACCGATTGTATATAACGGCCATTTGAAGGTGACTACCGCCCGCTATTACCTACCCTCCGGACGATGCATTCAAGGTACGGGTATCGAACCGGATATTAAAGTGGAGGACTCTACCAAAGTCAATATCTGCTACGAGCTCTATCAGAAGCACATGTTCTTCGATTATGCCACCGAGTACCGCCTTACGCATGCAGACTATCCTCGTCCTTCCCAGCGCATTTCGCTGGATAAGCCCGAACTGACAGCCGAGGAAAAAGCCTTGCTCGAAGACTTTGAGGCCTTCTTGGAAAAAAAGCAATTTACCTATGAAACGGAAACTTCCAAGTACTTCGCTGACGTGCTTCGTTTTGCCGAAAAAGAAGACCTCGATTCGGCAATGATGGCCGACCTTCAGGCAATGAAGACGCGCCTTGCTACTACGTACCACGATGCGCTTTGGAAACATGCAGAAGAAGTGCTCTCTTTCCTGCAAAGCGAAATTGCCTCACGCTATTATTTCCAACAAGGCCGCACATGCATCGGGCTCCGTAGAGACACCTACCTCATGGAAGCCATCCGCATTGCCGAAAGCAAACTCCTCGTGCATTAAGAAATCAGAGTTGCTGGCAACGATAGACCCGTTTTTAAGATAACCGCAATGGAATATAAAGATAAGGTAGCAATCGTGACAGGCGGTGCGCATGGCATCGGCAAATGTATCGCTGAGGAGTTCCGCAAGAAAGGGGCTTCGGTGGCGGTCATTGATATGCGAGAGGGAGACCATTTCGTTGGAGACATCTCCAAGAAGGAGGTGTTGGAAGCCTTTGCCGATGAAATAATCGG
>JALFZG010000067.1 GCA_022784645.1 Bacteroidales bacterium | reverse complement strand
ACTCCTTGTGTTTTTTTTCTACTTTTTTTTCTTGCTTTGCCCAATCATGGGGGCACTTGCACGCAATCCGGACCAATACCGCACGCAATCCGGACCAACCCATTGCCATGTCAGAAAAAAGTAGTAATTTTGCACTCGCATTCGGCACTTGGGTCGCATAGCCGATACCGCTCCACTAAATCGGCGGGCGACCAAGGCCTCTGCTCTCCCCAAAAATCCGAGATTTTCGGGGGCCCCAAGAAAGATGCTTCGCTAACAAAAGTCTCATCCCGGGTCAGAGACTTGCAGCGCTTCGCCTCTCCTCCTCTCCCCAAAAATCCGAGATTTTCGGGAACACCAGAAAGAAAACCTTCTCTCCACGAAATCACCACGATTGCTCCACATAACCTCCACGATCCGTGTGTAGCGCGTGTGTAATAGTGGTTTTTTACTAACCCCCTGCGGGGTAAAATCCTCACCCTCTCGTCCCCGAGCCCCGCAGTTGTTTCATAGGTGGACATGAGAGGGATTGATTATGGGTAAAGTTTATGGGAACTGAGTCACTGGCCTCCATAGCGATAGATCACTTCGTGATTTTGTGCGGAAGATAGGCGGGTTGGATGTTGTGCATGGCGCCCCAAATGGAGTCGCGAACGTTGGGATTGAACTGCTCCAAATGAGTAACCAATTGCTTGATATCTGAACGATGGGATTCGTGCTCAAACGGACATTGTTTGTCCTGCTTATGATAGCCTCTGAGTTCCGCATAACGAGCCAATTCGCGCTCTTCTATCAGGCAGAGCGGACGGATCATCTGCATCGGGAACTTATCCATCTGAAGTACCGGAGCAATCGTTCCGAAAGCCCCTTGAAAAATCAAGTTCATCAATAGCGTTTCTACTATGTCATCCTTATGATGCCCAAGCGCTATCTTATTGCAGCCCAAAGACTTAGCCACTTCAAAAAGCGCCTTCCTTCGATACCATGAGCATAGGAAACAATGCGACTTCCGATAGTCCGTTGAGGCATCAAAAGCAATGGTTTGATGGATGAGTTCCACCCCATTTTCTGCGCAAAAATTTTTGAGATAATCGAGGTCCGACCGGTAGCCAATATTTTCTACCGACACATGCACAGCCGTTACCTTTATAGCGGGCACACGAATGCGAGCCTGACGGCCAAGCAATTCGACCAACGCAAGCGAATCTTTGCCGCCGGAAAGGCCGATGAGAATATGATCGCCATCCGAGAGCAAACCATACTCTTCGGAGGCTTTATGAAAGCGTTTGGTGAGACGCTTCTGAAGTTTAATGAGCGCTATCTGCTCGGAGGTACGTGTATCCATTTCGGCTGCAAAGGTAGTACTTTTTTGGCAAACAAGAAAATAATTAAAGAAAAACACAAAAAAATACCATCGAAATTTGTATATCTCAGAAAAAAGCAGTAATTTTGTACGCCATTTATGTGCGCAAGCGCGAGCGATGCGTGCGAACCCTAATAAAAATTATAATACAGCTTAACAATAATGATGACAAGTCAAGAAATTCGCCAGTCCTTTCTGGACTTTATGGCAAGTAAAGGCCACCAGATAGTGCCATCCGCCCCGATGGTTATCAAAGACGACCCTACCCTCATGTTCACCAATGCCGGTATGAACCCTTGGAAGGGCATTATTTTGGGCAATGACCCCATCAAATATCCGCGTGTAGCCGACTCGCAGAAATGCTTGCGTGTGTCGGGCAAACACAACGATTTGGAAGAAGTGGGACATGATACGTATCACCACACCATGTTCGAGATGCTCGGCAACTGGTCGTTTGGCGATTACTTCAAGGAAGGCGCCATCGATTTTGCATGGGAATATATCGTTGATGTGCTGAAAATCGACCCCTCCAACCTCTACGTAACGGTGTTCGAAGGTTCGCCCGAAGAGGGTTTGGGTCGCGATGACGAAGCTGCATCCATCTGGAGCCGACATCTGCCCGCAGACCATATTCTCAATGGTAACAAACACGATAACTTCTGGGAGATGGGCGATACCGGTCCGTGTGGCCCCTGCTCCGAGATCCATGTTGACAGCCGTTCAGAAGCAGAGAAAGCACAGCTCCCTGGTCGCGAACTCGTGAATAAAGACCATCCGCAAGTGATTGAGATTTGGAACATTGTGTTCATGCAGTTCAACCGCAAAGCCGATGGTTCGCTTGAGCCGCTTGCAAAGAAAGTGATTGATACGGGCATGGGTTTCGAGCGTCTCGTACGCACCATTCAAGGTAAGCAGTCCAACTACGATACCGATGTGTTCCAGCCCATGCTCAAGAAGATTGGCGAGATTTGCGGTTGCGAATATGGCAAAGAGGAGAAGATTGACGTAGCGATGCGCGTGATTGCCGACCATATCCGTACGATTGCGTTTGCCATCACCGATGGGCAGATCCCGAGCAACGAGAAAGCCGGTTACGTCATCCGCCGTATCCTCCGTCGTGCCGTTCGTTATGGTTACACTTTCCTCGGCCAGCGAGAAGCATTCCTCTACCTGCTCATACCCCAACTGATAGCCGATTTAGGCGGAGCCTACCCCGAGCTGAAGAAGCAGGAGAAACAGATCGTACCGGTAATCAAGAGCGAGGAAGAAGGTTTCCTCCGCACCCTTGATAAGGGCATCAACCTCTTGCAGAAACTGATGGATGAGGCTAAGAAACAAGGCCAAACGGAGATCTCCGGTGTGGACGTTTTCACCCTCAAAGATACGTATGGTTTCCCGCTTGACCTCACCGAGCTCATCCTCCGTGAGAATGGTTTCACCACCAACGAAGAGGAGTACAACAAAGCGCTTGAGCACCAGAAAGAGATGGGGCGTTCAGCCAATAAGCAAGACTTGGGCGACTGGACCATACTGAAAGAAGGCGAGACCGAGTTTGTAGGTTACGATGAGTTGGACGTAGAGACCGAAGTGCTCCGCTGGCGTCAGGTGACGCAGAAGAGTGGCGCGTTTTATCAACTCGTTCTGAGCAAGATCCCATTCTATGCAGAGATGGGTGGCGAGATTGGCGACACCGGTATGCTCGGTAATGTGCAGGTTATTGACTGCAAGCGCGAGAATGGTCTGCCGGTGGTGATTGTTAAGGAACTGCCCGAAGGCATTGGCGGCAAACTGATTGCCAAAGTGGGCGATGAACGTCGTCAGGCTATTGCTTGCAACCATACCGCTACACATATTCTCCATTATGCCCTCCGCAAAGTGTTGGGCGAACACGTTGAGCAGAAAGGTTCGCTCGTAACGCCCGATTCGCTCCGTTTCGATTTCAGCCATTTCCAGAAAGTGACGCCCGAAGAGCTTCGTCAAGTGGAGCAACTGGCTAATCAGATTGTGCGTATGGACTACCCGCTCGATGAGCATCGTCATATGCCTATCGCGGAAGCCAAAGCATTGGGCGCTATGGCCCTCTTCGGAGAGAAATATGGCGACGATGTGCGCGTGATTAAATACGGTCCTTCGGTGGAGCTCTGCGGTGGTTGCCACGTGAGCAGCACTGGCAGAATAGGCTCTATCCGCATCGTGATGGAGACCTCTATTGCTGCCGGCATTCGACGCATCGAAGCCGTTACCGCTACTGCTGCCGACAAGCTCTATTATGCGCAACAAGACCTGCTCACGGATATGCGCGCACTCCTCAACAACGCTCCCGACTTATCAGCTGCTATCCGCAAATCCATCGATGAAAACGCTGGTTTGAAGAAGCAGATTGAGCAATACATGGAGGAGAAAGTGCTGCAATATCGCGATACCATCATTGCCCAAGCCGAAGATTTCAAGGATATGAAACTCGTGCGCCTCACCGGTGAAGCCGATGCACAGATGATTCGCGATGTGATTCAGCATCTTCGTGGTAAGTTCGCGGATACGCGTTTCGCCGTCGTAGCTGCTACCGAACAAGATGGTAAGCCGCAGATTGCCGTTTTCTTGAGCCAACCGCTCGTTGAAGCTGGTAAGCACGCAGGACAACTCATCAAACAGGCCGCCAAGCATATTCAAGGTGGCGGTGGTGGTCAGCCTTGGATGGCTACTGCAGGTGGCCGAAATGTTGCTGGACTCGAAGCTGCTATGGAGGAGATTCTCAACCAACTCTAATGGGCGACCACATCACCCTACCCTTGTGGTTTACATGAATCCCCAACCTATACTAACCACGGCTCAGTCAATACCTATTGGCGTTGGCTGAGTCAAAAAAAAACAACTGATATGACTGATTTTATCGAACTGGCTCGCAACCGCCGAAGTATTCGTAAATACACGGAGCAGGCCGTTGAGCCCGAGAAAATAGAGAAACTGCTGCAAGCTGCATTGATGGCTCCTGCGGGCAAACGACTCAATCCTTGGGAGTTTGTTGTAGTAGAAGACCGAGCAATCTTGCGTCAGATGGCAGGATGCCGAACCTATGGTTCGCAGATGCTTGAGGGAAGTCCGCTTGGCATCGTGATATGTGCTGATGCATCCGTTTCTGACACGTGGAAATTCGATTGCGCCATAGCTGCAGAAAATATCCTGCTTGAAGCTGCCGACCTTGGCCTTGGCGCATGCTGGGTGCAGGTACTTGACCGCATGGTGAAAGATGATTCGGATGAGACGGCTGAGCAGATGGTGCGTTCTTTACTCGGCATTCCTGAGCACCTCAACGTGATTTGCATCATCTCCGTAGGTTACAAAAACGAAGAGCGTCAACCACGCGAACTTGAGAAACTTCAATACGACAAAGTTCATTATGGAAAATACTGAAAACACCCGTCCTACCGTTGAGCGTTCGCAGCAGTTGCCTATTGTAGGTATCTCAGCCGGCGACCCTAACGGCATTGGTTATGAAATTATTATCAAAGGCTTGAGCCATCCACATATTTTTGAAATCTGCCGTCCGGTCGTTTACGGCAACCTGAACGTGCTTCGTCAACACCAGAAAACGCTTGGCGAAGATTGGCAGAAAGTACCATTCCAAGTGGTTCGCAGCGCAAAAGAAGCGCAAGATGGTAAAGTGAGCATCGTAACATGCTACCCCGATAACACCCCCATTCGAATCGGTAAATCTACTGCTGAGGGCGGAAGTGCTTCCTACGCTTCGCTTAAGCAGGCCTGCGATGACCTCGAAGCAGGTTTGTTGGATACGCTCGTTACCGCTCCTATCAACAAAGAGAATATCCAATCCGAGAATTTCAAATTCTCCGGCCACACGGAATACCTTACGAGCCGCTTTGCAGAAGAAGGCAAAGATTCGCTGATGATGATGGTATCAGACCAGATGAAGATTGCATTGGTATGTAATCATGTCCCCATCGCCAAAGTGCCATCGTTTATCAGCAACGAACGCATTCTCCGCAAGTTGCATACGCTTGAATCCACATTGGAGCAGGATTTTGCCATTCGCAAACCACGAATTGCCGTATTGGCCCTCAATCCGCATGCGGGCGACAATGGGTTGATTGGTCAAGAGGAGCAAACGATTATTGCTCCGGCTGTTCGTCAAGCACGAGAGGAAGGTGTACTTGCCTTTGGTCCCTACTCGGCTGATGGTTTCTTTGGAAGCGGCAAATATACGCAGTTTGATGCTATTCTGGCTATGTATCACGATCAAGGACTCATTCCGTTTAAGTCGCTTGATATGGATGGCGTGAACTACACGGCAGGATTGCATATCATCCGCACTTCACCCGATCATGGTACGGCTTACGACTTGGCCGGAAAGGACATGGCTTCGTATGAATCGTTTGTTCATGCTCTCTGCATGTCGCTCGATTTAAAGCGCAGAAGAACGGAATACCTCGAACTCACAGCCAACCCGCTTCCCATCAAAGAGCCCCAACCGGAAAAGCGCGAACATCGTGAGTTTAAGGGCTTCAATCCCGCTGAAGCCAGACGCGAACGTGAGGAACGCATTGCTGCTGAAAGAGCCGCAAGAGCCGAAGCCAATGCCCAAAACGATTGATGTAAGCATGCTGATCATATAGTCATTATTATTAAACGATAAAAATTTCCGTTATGAAAAAAGCAAGTGTATGGATCCTTTGCACGATAGCGCTCCTGATGGTAGGATGCAAGGATAAAGGCGGACTCAAAGTGACCGCTACCGGCAGCATCTACGAGGTACTCGTAGTGATGGATAATCCCTATTGGGAGGGCGAAGCAGGTGAGATCGTAAGAGCTTCGCTGGAAGCCGACATGCCCTGTTTGCCACAGATGGAGAGTTATTTTACGGTGATGCAAACACCTCTAAATGCGTTTGATGATGCGCTCAAGTCCGTAAGAAACATTCTCATTACCGAGGTCAATCCCGAGCGCTATACGCAAGCTCGATTGAAATACAAGACGGATATGTATGCACATCCGCAAGCAGTGGCTATGATTACCGCCCCTACGCGCGATGAACTTACAGCTTTCCTGCAAGAGAAGGCACCCGAACTGCAGGAGTATTTCCTCCGTCAGGAGTTGCTTCGTCAAGCAAAGTTCTACCGCAGTTTCTGCAACCACGATGCCTCCGAACTGATTCAGAAGAAATTCGGTATCGAAATTAAGGTACCATCTGATTATCAGCTCATTATGGAAGATGAAGACTTCGTTTGGTGCTGCAACGATAATGGTCCGAAGCGACGCGACCTCGTCATTTGGAGTTATCCTTATACCGACCCCAACACCTTCACAGAAGCCTATCTTTGCGCCAAGCGAGACTCGGTACTCAAGCGCATTGAAGGATACGTTGAGGGCAGTTATATGGGTACGGAATATAAGATTTTCCCACCTCAGTTCCGCTCTATCAGCATCAATAATGGCGGATATTGCGGAGAACTCCGTGGATTATGGCGGATGAAAGGTGGTGCCGCCATGGGTGGACCGTTTGTGGAGCACGTGCGAGTGGATGAAATCAACCATCGCGTTATTACGGCCGAATCGTATATCTATGCTGCCGGACAAAAGAAGCGCAACACCTATCGTCAGGGGGAAGCTATCCTTTACACCATTAAGCTTCCGCAGGAAATCAACCAACTGCAAGAAGTTTCCGTAAAGGCTGAATAAGATTTTATACGCAACGAATTTAGTATTCGATTGTTGAGCCTACAATTGTAAGCAGAACCAACCATTCGAATAAAAAATAGAGGTTATCTACATCAGATAGCCTCTATTTTGTATTTATTGTTTTTCCTATAAGTGGTAGGTGTGACGCCTGTTAGTTGCGTAAACGTTCGGCTGAAAGCCGATGAACTGGAGAAGCCCAAACAAGCTGACATTTCAGTAAGAGACATATGCTGATTTACCAACATTTTCTTTGCCTCCTCTACCCTGAGTTCGGCAACCCAATTGCGAAACGACAGTCCATAAACCGAATTGATATACTTACTCAAATACGTGCGGTTGGTGCCCACATACTTGCACAAATCCATGATCGTAACATCATTCTGGCAAAAAGCCTTTTCATCCACCCAGCGCTGAAGCGATACACGAATTAATTCATCTGAATAAGATTGTTGTCCACCGTTTTCTTCATCCGAATCTACTGCCTCTTCCGCTTGGATAGTCTTCACCGCTACATGACAATAGCGCTCGTAAATGATATAACGTTCATGGCAAACAAACACCCAAAACAATACAAAAGCTATCGAAAAATTAAAGATAGCTACTGGTCCTATCGGCAAAAATAGCAAGAAAGGCGCAAGAAAGTTTATCATTCCCAACATAAACATACACCGAGGCATCCATTTAATATACGATTCATAATCCTCTGCGTAATAATTTGACAAACTATTGGCGATGCGTTTAAAGTTTGTGAAATACTCAACCGTCATATACATGGTTTGACCCAAATACAGTATTCCCAATATTATCGTAACATACTGAAATACTATATACGACATGAAATGATACGCACATCCGAAAATGCCCACATATAAGACCGCAGCAATCAAGCTTATGCCATATCTCTTTGTATTCAGTTTTCCAGGATTGGAGAGCGATAAATCTGCATACGCATAAAGCTGACTGACAAAATAAAAAAAGCAAAGCGTGATAGCAGCACCCGTAAAATTATCCTTCAATCGAAGATGATAACCATTATGCAAAAGGGCTAATATAAATAACAAAAACATTGCCCCAGCCATCCAATATCGAGAATGCATGTAAGAATCGCTCACAAACGGACGATCTTTCAGTTGACCACCTACCAAATAACCTACAAAGGTAAAAAACGTTACTACAATCAACGCATTTATCGATATTTCGTATAATAACGTAACCATACCCTATTAAGAAAATATAAATTGATTTATTGTGAACAAATAAGATAGTTAACTATTAAGCAGAATGGCTGTGTTGCAAGCAAATAAACCTGCCGTTTCTGTTCGCAAACGAGCCTTCCCAAGCGAACAAGGCACATACTGATGCTGAATAGCTTGCTTGATTTCCTCGGGCGAGAAATCGCCTTCCGGCCCAATCATTACAATCACGCTATTGCCTCGATGAATCAGTTGCCAAATAGCATTTTTTTCGGTGGTAGGCTTATAAGCAGCTTGAATCTGCAACTCATCTGCTTCTTCTTGCGTCATGCAATGGGCAATCAAGCGGTCATCTGCTTGCACTGAACGTACGAAATCATCGAACCTGGTCAGAGGATTAAGTGTCGGAAAGGTAGTCTTAAGCGATTGCTTAGCAGCTGCTACCATTATCTTCCTCAATCGCTCTTCGTTCAGCGTCTTTCGTTCTGAATGTCGGCAGAGCAAAGGTGTTATCTCATCTACTCCCATCTCAGTAGCTTTCTCTACCAACCATTCCAAACGATCCATGTTCTTGGTAGGCGCAATAGCTATATGTACATAACCTTCGTGAAGCGGCTCGGGGTGCTCTGTAGCAATAATCTCCACCTCGCAATGCTTGCGATGAGGATTCGTGATACGGGCTCTATACAGATGGCCTACCCCATCCGTAATAAGTATTTCCTGACCTACTGTCGCGCGAAGTACCTGTACGCAATGCTGGCTCTCCTCTTCGGGGAGTATTAGCGTTTGTAATATATCGGGAGCGTAGAACATAAGTCGAAGAATCTAAAAGTCAATGAGAAGAAGAGTCAAAGAGACGAAGAGTCAAAGAGACGAAGAGTCAAAAGAGCGGGATTAGAGTTCGGCTTCTTTCAGGCGCTCGGCATTTTCTGCCACCTGAAGTGCATCAATCACTCCTTGAATTTCGCCATCCATAAACGCATTTAAGTTATAGATAGTATAACCAATCCTATGGTCGGTGATGCGGCCTTGCGGATAGTTGTACGTGCGAATCTTTGCTGAACGGTCACCTGTGGATACCATCGTCTTACGTCGAGCGGCTATATCATCGATATACTTCTGATGCTCCTTATCGTAGATTTGCGTGCGTAAGCGCGAGAGCGCACGTTCCTTATTCTTGGGCTGATCGCGCGTTTCGGTACATTCAATCAGAATCTCCTGCACTTCGCCGGTATTCGGATTCTTCCAGTTATATCGAAGTCGTACGCCCGACTCCACCTTATTCACGTTCTGACCACCGGCACCACCACTTCGGAAGGTATCCCACTTGATTTCGCCTTCGTTAATCTGCACCTCAAACTCATCGGCCTCCGGCAAAACGGCTACCGTTGCAGCCGAAGTATGGATGCGACCTTGCGTTTCCGTAACGGGCACTCGTTGTACACGATGCACACCCGATTCGTATTTGAGCGTACCATACACCTGTTCGCCCTGTACGTTGAAAATGATTTCCTTATATCCTCCGGCTGCACCTTCAGAAAACGATGAAATCGTATATTTCCAACCTTTCATCTCGAAATATTTGGTGTACATTCTGAAAAGGTCGCCAGCAAAAATGGCGGCTTCATCGCCTCCGGTACCGCCTCTAATCTCCATCACTACATTCTTACTGTCTTCTTTATCTTGAGGCAGTAAGAGCAGTTTGAGTTCTTCTTCGAGCTTGGGAATTTGCGGTTCAAGATCATCGATTTCCATCCGAGCCATCTCGCGCAATTCCGCATCTTGCTCCGAATAGAGCAATTGCTTAGCTTCTTCCAAACTATGCAATGCCTGCTTATATTTGGCAGCTTGTCCGAGTACTTTCTCCAAGTCACGATAATCGCGATTGAGCCGCACATAGCGCGCTTGATCAGCTATTACAGCAGGATCGGTAATGAGCAATCCCACTTCGTGGAACTTCGCTTCAAGACCTTCTATCTTGTCTAATATATTCATTCTTTTCTTAACGGATTACGTATGTACTGTTACCTATCCGGCTTTGGACTCAAATAATCAAGCGGATTAACATACACAATCCCCACTACACGGCTATGCCGCACAGCGGGGATTGCATCATCATATTAACTAAAACAAGGGATTGGGATATACGCCTGCTTCAGTGAGGGCAGCAATCTTATCTACCACCATCTGACGGTCTTCAGCATAGGTTACACCAAACCACTTGGCAGTAGTGTCAAGTACGCGACAGGTGGCCTTTCCTGCTACAATCAAATCATTTACGAGCGTAGGTATATAAAACTCTGATTTGAGCTCTTGGCCACGTTCCTTAAGGAAGGTCTTGAAAGCCTCCTCTACATAGCCGAAATATTCAGGAGTAAAGCCCCACATATTCATCGATACTGGTGCATTCTCAGGCAACGCATAATCTACACCATCAACCGTATAGACAATACCATTTTCTTTGCGCTCGATTGACGTACGCTCTACTACGTTGGTCAAATTACCCTCTGCATCCGTTTCGCATACACCACGGCTTACCGAACCATGTTCGCTCAACGTATTGCATACGCGATAACCTACCATGCAATATTGGTTTTGCTTACCTGCCACTTCGTTGAGGAATTTTGCCAATACCTCAAATGACTCCTTACCATAGAAATCGTCGGCATTGATTACTGCAAACGGCTCTTTGATCAAGTCCTTACCCATCAATACTGCGTGATTCGTGCCCCAAGGTTTGGTACGCTCCGGATTGTAGGTATAACCTTCAGGAACGTTTTCAATAGCCTGGAAGCAAATCTCGCAAGGCACCTTACCTTCGTACTTAGCCAAGACTACACGCTTAAAATCATCAGCAAAATCTTTGCGAATAACGAATACAATCTTACCGAATCCGGCACGAAGTGCATCGAAAACGGAATAATCCATAATGGTCTCACCATTAGGGCCAAGACCATCAATCTGCTTGAGACCACCGTAGCGGCTTCCCATACCAGCAGCGAGTACAAAAAGAGTTGGTTTCATCTGTCTAATAGTATAATATTTGTAACAGAAGGTTATATTTGTTTATTTCTTTTCTACGGCTTTTTTACCAAAAAGCATTTCTTCGCCTTCTTCTACGGTCACTTTGCCTTTTCTGCGCTTATGGCGAAGCCATAAACCATAGACTTCAGAGCAGTTACCTGCAGTGGTAAAGGCCAGAATATTATTTTCGCGCATGAACTGCATCAGCGCAGAGAACTCATCTTGCGTGAGCAAGGTCTGAATCTCTACCTGCTGTTGACCGCTATAGCCACCCTCCATGCGGTAGAGCGAGCAACCGCGAACCAAATCGTTTACAATATATGCGCGAATACGTTCATACTCAGGCGAAACGATACATACGCGCTTTCTGCGGCTCAGTGAAGCCATGAAATAGTCAATTACAATACCATTGATCCACGTACCAATCAAGCCAATCACTACCATTCTAAAGTCGTTGATTAAGAATGCCGTGCAGCAGATGATGGCGCCACCAATCGAAACGGATGTACCGATATCGAAATGGAAGAACTTATTGATGATCTTAGCTAAAATATCCAAACCTCCGGTAGAAGCATTGATGCTGAACTCTATTGCTTGCGAAGTACTCAAGAGAAGTACAAAGCAAACCAAATCAAACCATACATCGCCCATTCCTATTCCGGCCGACATTACTGAGTCTCGCACTTGCTCCAGCACTTCGCCCGACCGCGATAGCAAGTAAGGATTGCCGTTTACATCAAGCACCTGAACACCTGCTTGAAGCTGCGAGAGAATATCCGGAGCATCGATTATCTTATGCGTAAAATTGGTATAAGGATAAATGCGGTCCAGAAGTTGCGTAAGCGGACCAAGAATCATTGCGGTGTAAACGGTTTTTGCGCCAAACTCATTGCCTATCAATAAGAAAGCACAAATGAGCAAGAAGGCGTTGATACCCATCACCCAATAAGAGAAGGTATCTGCCGTACCACCAAAAATCGTGTTTAATACAATGCTCAAGCCTGATATCGTACCGATAATCAAGTGGCTCGGCATAAGGAAATAATACACGGCAGCTGCACCAATAGTAATACCTATTGTCATCACTACCAGTTCGGTATAAAAGCGCTTAGTATGAAGCGCGAACCAGAAACTGCCAATCAGATCTTTCCAATACTTTGCAGATAAATACTGCTGAATATGTTCGTTCATGGTGAAAAATTTGAGGAAAGAAAATGAGGGAAATAATAAATAATTGGCGCCACCAAAAGCAGCGCCAATTAGATGGATGTTTACTCAGCGTATTTTTGAATATACTTATCAATATCTTGCGCTTCGTTGCTCATAGGATAGTTGTCCTTGATTTGCTGGAAGAACTTCTGAGCTTTCTTGTTATCACCCTTCTCGATGCATACAATACCAGCTTTCTTCAACGCAATTGGAGCTACAATCTTGTTACCAGACTTAGCAGCATCCTCAAATGCAGAAAGGGCTTTCGGAAGCTCGCCAAGCTCTACATAAGCATTGCCAAGAAGCAGTTTGGTAGCCGGATCGATAGTAAGATCATCTGCTGAGAATTTCTTCAAATAAGTAGCAGCTTCTTCGTAATTACCCAATTTGTACTCCGAGATACCGGCATAGAGGGCTGCTAACTTACCTTGCTGATAATGAGAATACTTATCAGCGATTTCTGCAAAACCGAGGCAGTCGATATCATCACCATTTAGAGCTTTCTCATAATTGCCTGATTCAAAATAGATAACTGCTTTTGAGTTCTCGTTGCTGGCTTCTATTGCCTTGGGCTGAAGTACATACTTGTTGACAGCAATGATGCCGCAAATTACGATAAGAATTCCGAGAATAGTCCAAGAAATCCAGGTAGCATTTTTCTCAATCCATTCTGTAACCGTAGGACGAGCTACTACTTCTTCCTGAAGTTCTTCTTGATTTACATTTTTTGCCATAATTTTATTCTGTTTTATATTATTTCTTACACGCGCATGTGCCTTGAAACACATAATCGGGTGCAAAGATACTACTTTTTTTTGATATAAGGAAATTTCCGGCATTTTTTTTTCAAAAAAAGTGATTTCTGTTGCACAATCCATATATTATTCCTAACTTTGCAGCGGTTTAATAATTAAAACCTGATATTGCTTCAGGAGTCCTGCTGTCAGAGACCGGAAAACTCAACAAATTTTACATTCCGAGACCTCTTGTCATCCAATGGCGTGCTGCTACTCAACGCCGTGACCTGATTCTTCAGTAGCGAAGAGGTAGGCAGATTACAAAGGATGCCAATGTTTCAAATCCTGTTTTCAGGAGTTTTCTCGTGACAGAACAGCAGGGCTCCTTTGTTTTTTCTCTACCCCTAACCTATCATCGCTCACAGCTCATTGCTCACAGCTCATTGCTCCCCAACAAAAAAGCCCGCCATTGGCGAGCTTCTTATATGCCTAATCGGAATCCTAAAGTCATCACAACCTTGTGATTTATTTCATTGGCAATCCCCATCGGAGCGTTTTGATACTGATGCGCCCAAATCGTAGTAGTCCTGCGGCTAAATTGATAGGCTATTCCAGCCGTCAGCCATCGGTTTCTATAGGTAAATCCAGCAGCGGCATAATGCTTTGGCGAAAAAGCCTGCTGATCGGTATCAAGCCGTTGCGCATTTTCAGACAATTGATTGACGCTCTCATTGCCTACATATCCTCCATACCATTGGGCAGCATATCCAGCATCCAGAAAACAAGATGGCGTAATAGCCCATTCGGCACCCACCTTGATCATGTGTTGCGCCTGCATACCTGTCTGATGGCGGTATGCAAAATCGTATTCTGCCGAAAGCAATCCGTGTGTTCCTATCTGCCAAGCGGCTCCTGCAACTGCTCGCCAAGGCATCGAAATAGACCCTTGCCAAGGGTGACGATATGTATCGTTTCCGTAGGTTTTTCCTTCAATATCAGCAAGTATATCGCCAGTATGCTGAAGATTGACAGCGGTCAACGTAGGTGTTTGCATCGAAAGTCCTAATCGAATCATGCTCAAGGGGCGCCAAATCACGCCAGCTGATGCTCCCAAACCAATACCGGATACGTTCATTCCGCTGCGAAGACGATACGAATTCCCTGATTCAAACTGTTCGTTATACGTTGTCTCCTTAGTATAAGATAGCGAGCGTATGTGCACGCCCGCGCCCACGTATATGCGATGGCTGATATTCATGCCCCAATTGAATTGGTAGTCATCTACTGAACCCGATTCGGCTAACTGCAATTGTGCGTTGACTTTTCCAGGTTCGAGCGTACCCCATTGCCGCCCTCTTCCTCCGGGGATCGTATCAATCAACCAACCATCGTATCCTGCATAGGCGAGAAAACCTATACCATCCATATTGGCCAATTGATCTATCGTATATCCATCCGCCATAGCTGCCATCAAGTCGGTTTGCGATGTTTCCAAGCCTTGGGCTGATATCGAATATTCACTTCCGAAACGCTTCCTGCGTTGATACGAAAACATCAAATTATGTCCCACTACCCCACTCAGGTTGCCGCGGTTCAAGCTCACGAGAATATCCACTCCCGGTACACTGACTGCCGTTGCCTTGGCAATATCGGTGCTGACCGTCATACTAATTTCAGAATACCTGAAAACACCTAAAGCTGCCGGATTATCTTTTACTGCCGACATATCGCCACCAATAGCCGCCATCGCGCCACATAAGCCTACATAGCGAGAAGAGCCGACGATTTCGTCGTCGGCCATCTGCTTCAGGTCAAACCCATTGATTTGACCCATCATCATACTGCTACATACGAGCAGCAAACTTAAAGGTAAGAAGCGTTTCATTGATTTTGAGATAATGAATCGGCAGGTAGATTGAGGCTGTCAGAGGGTACTATGGGTTCGAAATAGAGCGGCTCCATGCGATCCTTATCATAGAAAGGACGGAGCTCCCCACTCGAAATCTGCCGTTCTGCAGCCGCCTTGTCGGAGTAGTAGATATCATCTACGTAATCATCCGCTACCAACCAGCATGAACAAGCCGTCAAACAAACGAATAGTATGAAACGTTTGGTTTTCATTCTTCTAACGATATGGGCAATCCTCTGCGGATGCGTTGCTCAAGCGAGGTTAAGGTTTCCGTTTTGGCCACACCTGGTATCTCCTGAATCTGCGAATTGAGCAAGTGCATCAAATGCGCATCATCGCGGGCATAGAGCTTAATCAACACAGAGAAACCGCCAAGCGTAAATTGACTCTCTACTACTTCGGGAATTTTCTCCAGTTCAGATATTACGGAATTATAAAGCGAACCTTTCTCAAGTGTGATTCCTACATACACACTCAAGTTAAAACCGAGCATCTTAGGGTTAACGAAGAAACCACTACCCGTAATCACACCTATATCATACATGCGTTGCACGCGCTGATGCACTGCAGCACGACTCACACCACACTGATCCGCTACATCGCGGAAGGGAATACGCGCATTTTGCGTAATAATTTTTAGAATCTTTTTATCTAACTCGTCGATTTTTTCCATGATAAAGCAGTTGATTGGAAATAAAAAATATTCAAATGGGTATGCAAAATTAGTAAAAATAATTCAAATACCCAACAAAATCATATAAAAAACACATTTTTTCTATCAAAATGTCAGAAATATCAATATTTTTTTGTAATTTTGCAGAAAATATTTGAATATTTAATCAATTATGCAATATCCACAACTACTTGATTATATCAGCGAGCATAGCAGTCCGCAACCTGCTTATCTGGATCAGATTGTTCATCGAACGGGATTATACACCATCAATCCGCGTATGCTTTCAGGGCACGTACAAGGTCGTTTTTTGAGTTTCCTCAGTCGGCTTATTCGCCCAGTTCGCATTCTCGAACTGGGTACGTTTGCTGGTTTTTCTGCACTCTGCCTTGCAGAAGGATTGCAGCCTGGAGGAAAGGTCGTAACAATCGAAAAGAATGATGAACTCGAGGATTTCATTCGAGAGAACCTTGCTCTTTCACCCCTCGGTGAGCAAGTGGAGCTCCATATCGGATCAACGCGTGATGTACTCCCCACTCTGCCTACCGAAGAGTTGTTTGATTTGGTGTTTATCGATGCCGATAAACGCGAGTATGTGCATGATTATGAATTGCTGTTTCCGCTCGTAAAAAGCGGTGGAATCATCTTAGCCGACAACACCCTTTGGGATGGTCATATCATCGATCCCGCATATGATACGGATAAGCAGACCATAGCATTACGTGCATTCAACGACCACATTCGTTGCGACAGTCGCGTCAGCTGCCTAATACTACCTGTTCGCGACGGACTCACCATCATTACCAAACACTAAATCCACGACCCTTTCGCGTTTTTGCTTATCCAATGGACCGGATTGATAACTCACTTTGCGGAAGTCTATCCTATTGAGGTCGATGCGCCGAATAGTGGCATCATACATGGTGCGATAATAGATACACCGATGGCTGAGGTCGGTAGCTACGGTCCATTGCGTTGCCGAGGGTTGGTTGGGAACTGGCGCACCATGGGCCGTCTGAAGCCCAATGGGTATATCAAAATTATTCAATAGATGTAGGGCTTGAAAAACGGTAGCTTGAGCATCTGCCAATACCGGGGCAGTTGATTGATACATAGCTGCTCTTACAAAGCGTGATGGAGGCGTCATATCACCAGGTAATCCAATCATGCCACTTCCGCCACCAAAAGCCCTCAGCATCAGCGGCCCCAACGATTTGGGAGGAGCACTACCCTGCTGCAAATTAACATAGTTATTCAGGTTCTTCAGATGCCATGGAAGGTCGGGCGCGTTTGTCAATACACCCAATGGATTGTCATAAAAATGCACTTCGCCATCTGTTATCTCAATCACTACTTGCCGGCCATTGGGTTCAGTCACCCGCCAATGTACAGTAGAACTACGAGGATCAATACCAATCACGTGAATTTGCCGCATTCCCGCCTCTACTTCGGCTATCGTAGAGCAGCAACTCAGCATCCAAGCTACCAATTGAAAATCGCTTATACTCTGATATTTCCAAGCACTTTCGTAAGGTTCGTATTTGCCATAGGAAGGGAAATAGAATAAGCCTGCAGCCAATCCTACTTCGTTGATACCATCCATAATGAACTCTGGCTGCTCCACTGCCAATCCCACATAGCCATATTTGGCGCGAAAAACAAGACCCTCTTGTTGTCCATCAGGAAGATATGACTGTTGCCTATGCCCTTGAGGAACAATCACGTAATAACTATTGAGCGGTTCTCCCGCCCATTCTATGGTTCGAGCCGTTACCGTTTCGTTTTGGGCGCTACGGAGTGTAATACCCGTGCAACCCCATGATTTCATAGCGGTAAACATTGCCGCAATCAATAATAAAGGGAAAATTGAGTTTTTCATTGTTGTAAAGTTTAAGTTTGAATAGTTAGGTTCAGGAGATTATCTCCATTTTCAATCTTACAAAAATCGTGCCTAAGTAGATTGTGTGACGTATAATTGTCGTAGGTTTTCATTTTTCCACAAAAATACCTTTGCAGATAACGAAACTTACGCGATGAACGTGCGAAGAACATGCTATGACGTGCGATGAACGTGCGATGACGTGCGATGACGTGCGATGAACATGCGATGAACGTGCGATGAACGTGCGAAGAACATGCGAAGAACATGCGATGAACGTGCGATGAACGTGCGATGAACGTGCGAAGAACATGCGATGAACGTGTCTTATATGGCATAAGGTTTACTCATAAAACAAAAAATAAGAGAGCGTGCCTTTTCGACACACCCTCTTGAAAGGAGAGTGAGTTGGATTTTGAACTATGTATTCAATCCAAACACAATTGAGAGATTATGCATCTTCTCCGAGCATAAGCTTCATCATCATTTTAGCCGAGTAAGCAACCGGGGTACCAGGACCGAAGATGGCAGCTACACCAGCTTTGTAGAGGAAGTCGTAATCTTGAGCGGGGATAACACCACCAGCAGTAACCATGATGTCCTCACGACCAAGCTTTTTAAGTTCTGCAATTACCTGCGGGATGAGGGTCTTATGACCTGCAGCAAGCGAAGAAACACCGAGGATATTTACGTCGTTCTCCACTGCCTGCTTAGCAGCTTCTTCCGGAGTTTGGAAGAGCGGACCCATATCTACATCGTAACCACAATCTGCATAACCGGTTGCGCACACTTTAGCGCCACGGTCATGACCGTCCTGACCCATCTTGGCAATCATAATACGAGGACGACGGCCCTCCTGCTTCTCAAAGAGATCGGTGAGACGCTTGGCTTCCTGGAAGTCAGCATCATCTTTTGTACCTGCTTTATACACGCCGGAAATAGTACGAATAACAGCTTTATAACGACCTGCAACTGCTTCGCAGGCATCAGAAATTTCACCAAGAGATGCACGCAAACCTGCGGCTTTAACTGCCAATGCGAGGAGGTTGTGCTTAAGGGGATTCTCCGGATCTTTCTCCTCCTTACCATCAGCCCAAGCTTGGCAAGCTTCGGTAATCTCCTTAAGAGCAGCCTGTACGGCAGCCTCATCGCGGTTAGCACGGAGCTGAGCCAAACGAGCTACCTGCTCTTCGCGTACTGCGGTGTTGTCAATCTCGAGGATATCAATCGGATCTTCATGCTCCAGACGATACTCATTGATACCGATGATCTTCTGTACGCCCGAGTCGATGCGAGCTTGCGTACGAGCAGCTGCCTCTTCAATACGCATCTTAGGTACGCCAGTCTCAATAGCTGCTGCCATACCTCCGAGAGACTCTACTTCCTGGATGTGCTCCCAAGCTTTCTCTGCCAATTCGTTGGTGAGGGTCTCTACGTAGTAAGAACCACCCCATGGGTCGATTGCTTTGCAAATCTTGGTCTCTTCTTGGATATAAATCTGGGTGTTACGAGCAATACGAGCCGAGAAATCAGTCGGGAGAGCAATAGCCTCATCCAATGCGTTAGTATGGAGCGATTGAGTATGACCTAAAGCGGCACCCATAGCCTCGATACACGTACGACCTACGTTGTTAAACGGATCCTGCTCGGTGAGCGACCAACCCGAAGTCTGCGAGTGCGTACGGAGAGCATACGATTTCGGATTCTTTGCGCCAAACGACTTCACAATCTTAGCCCAGAGCATACGACCAGCACGCATCTTGGCAATCTCCATGAAATGGTTGGTACCAATAGCCCAGAAGAAGCTCAAGCGCGGAGCGAAATCATCAACATTCATACCAGCATTTACACCAGCGCGAAGGTACTCAAGACCGTCAGCAAGCGTATATGCGAGCTCGATATCAGCCGTTGCACCAGCTTCCTGCATGTGGTAGCCGGAGATTGAGATAGAGTTGAACTTTGGCATCTTCTGAGAAGTGAACTCGAAGATATCAGCGATAATCTTCATCGAGAACTTAGGCGGATAGATATAGGTGTTGCGCACCATGAACTCTTTGAGGATATCGTTTTGAATCGTACCAGCCATCTCTTCGAGCGAAGCACCTTGCTCCAGACCTGCGTTGATATAGAAAGCAAGGATAGGAAGCACAGCACCATTCATAGTCATCGAAACGGACATCTTATTCAATGGAATACCATCGAAAAGCACCTTCATATCTTCAACCGAGCAAATCGATACACCAGCTTTACCAACATCACCTACAACGCGCTGATTATCAGCGTTATAACCACGATGGGTAGGCAAGTCGAATGCTACAGAAAGACCCTTCTGACCAGAAGCAAGATTACGACGATAGAACGCATTTGACTCAGCTGCGGTAGAGAAACCAGCATACTGACGGATGGTCCAAGGACGGAGAGGATACATGGCGCTATACGGGCCACGGAGGAATGGAGGAATACCAGATACGTAATCAAGGTGCTGCATACCCTGGATATCCTCTTTGGTATATACAGGCTTCACGGGAATCTGCTCCGGGGTGAGCCAGTTGGCTTCATTAGCTCCTGCGAATGAACTTGGAGCAACTTCAGCGATATTAATTGACTTAAAATCAGGTGTCATAACAAAATAGAATTTATTCCAAGTTATATTATTTAAGGAGTTGTGCAGAATATTTGCGGAGTTCGTCGAGTACGTTTACGCGAACGTGGATGAAGTTCTCGATGCCAGCAGCCTTGAGATCCTCCATGCAAGCCGGTGCACCAGCTACAACGAAGATCTGCTTGTTACCGTGAGCTTTGATAAGCTCATAAGCAGCAGGTGCATACTCAGCATATTCGTCGTCTGACGAGCAGAGTACAATGATATCAGCACCAGCAGCTTCTGCAGCAGCAACACCTTCTTCTACGGTCTTGAATCCGTTGTTATCAATTACCTGATAACCAGCGCAAGCGAAGAAGTTGCAGCTGAACTGCGAGCGAGCCAGACGCATAGCAAGGTTGCCAATCGTAAGCATGAATACCTTGGGCTGACGAGTAGCCTCGGTGTTCAGACGAAGTTCTTCAAACTGCTCTGCAGCACGACGAATAGTAATAGTGCGCGTGCCGGTGTGCTCTTCGCAACCGCATTCCGCCTTACAGCAAGCCTTATCGAGCGTAATCTTGCCATCGGTTTTCTCCGTGAAGTTCGGGAACTGGTTGGTACCGAGCAAGCACTCCTTACGCTGAGCAACATCCTTAAAGCGCTTAACCTGCGTAGCTTCTATATCGTCTTGTACTTTACCTGCGATAACCTGAGCCAGCATACCGCCATCTTCCTGAATACCCAGGAAGCGCTTCCATGCTTCCTCAGCAATCATTGCGGTGAGGTTCTCAATATAATAAGAACCAGCCGACGGGTCAATCACTTTGGTGAAATGCGATTCCTCAGCGAGCAAGAGTTGCTGGTTGCGAGCCAGACGCTCTGAGAAATCGTCGGATTTCTTATAGGTAACGTCAAACGGAGTAACAACGATAGAATCTACACCTGCAATAGCAGCCGACATTGCCTCGGTCTGCGAACGGAGCAAGTTAACGTGTGCGTCATAAACCGTCATATTATACGTGCTGGTAGTTGCAGAAGTATGCATTTTGCAAGCTTCATCGCAGCAGCCATATGCTTTAGCAATCTTCGCCCAAAGCAGACGAGCAGCACGGAACTTAGCAATCTCCATGAAGTAGTTACCCTGAACACCCATATTAAATTTGATTGCTTTAGCAGCTTCGCAAGCATCTACACCGGCATCGGTAAGAAGCGTCATGTACTGAGCGCCCCAAGCGAGTGCATAAGCGAGCTCCTGAGCACAATATGCACCTGCATTGCAGAGGTTAAGCGAATTCACAGCAATCGTCTGATATCCGGGAAGAAGTTTATGAGCTTCAACGGCATTGAGAATACGCTTGGTTACATCTTCTGCATTGAACGCCTTACCTACCATCAGCATGCGGTCGATAGGATCAGAAGAAATAGATCCCTTGAGCTCTGCAAGATTGAGGTTCTTCTTGGTAAAATACTCATGGAGCAACTGAGCCAACGGAAGGGTTGCACCCGGGCAAGTCATGAAGTTAAGCTCTACAACCTCCGGATAAATACCCTCGAGAAGTTCTGCTATAAATTCAGCAGAGAGTTGTGCTTTCTTTACGCTGAAACCAAGCGAATTGATACCCTTCTGAAGAATGTCAAGCGCTTTGGCATTAGCTTCTTTGGGGCATTCCACTTCGATGTTCTGACGAACATACCAATTGTTGTCTTCTTTGATGCCACGCACATACGGGAACTGGCCAGGTGCGGAAGCAGTAGCCTGGAGATTTTTAACGTCTTCCAGACGATAGAAAGGCTGAACGTTGAAGCCTTCTGTTGTGCGCCATACAAGCTTTTTATCAAAGTCGGCGCCTTTCAAATCGGAGATGATTTTGTTCTTCCATTCCTCAGTAGAAATCGGAGCAAAATCAGCAGCGATGTTAAGTTTGTTTTCTGCCATAAAAACGTGAATTTATGAGTTGATTTTAAGAAAGTAATTCGTAAGGGTTATGGGGTTAAAAGGTAGGCGCTGGTTCGCCATACAGCTTCTCAAAGAGCTCACGAGCCGACACTTCAACCGTGCCCCCCTGACCGTCGGATTGAATCAGGGTTTCGTTGCGCATAGCTTTTTCGCGGAGCATATTATACTCTGCGAGTGCCATTCCTTCTTTTAATTCGGAAATGTTCTGACGGTATTTCTCTACTGACATAGACTTAAAATTTCAGAATAACGATCGGCGTCAAAGATATCTATCATCGCACCTCTGGTTCCAGATGCCACACAAATGCGGGGCGTAACGGAATTATCATAGATAGCCCAATCGTCGGCTATTGGGATAAACAAATTAAATAGATTCTGAATACCCAATTTGTAACGCCTACGAATGACGTCATCATCGATATTATGTCCGCCTTCGCTTACGCGCTGGCTTACGCGCAATCGTGCCATCTCCGGCGAATTGAGCCAAAGGAAAAGCAGCGATACGCGGAATCCGCGCGCATGCGCCTTTTCTACTAATCTAATATATGAGCGCGTAGCAAGCGTTGTCTCTACCGAAAACGACTCTTCGCCATCCAGCAACTGATTGACGCGAGCGAGCATCAGTCGTCCAGCATGCACTGCCATGGCTTCGGGGTTAAAGGGCGATAATCCTCGAGCTATCTCATCAGCATTTACAAACTCCCGGCACTGCCAAAGCGCAGGGAGAAGGGTCTTGGCAGCAGTCGTCTTACCTGCGCCATTGGGGCCCGCAATTATGTAAAGTGTTTTGTCCAAGAATCTTTTTTACCGATTTGGGCGCAAAGTTACTGCTTTTTTCTGACATGTGCAAGAAAAAAACATGAAAAAACGACTTTACTATCCTTTTCAAAGAAAAGAATGCCCGATTTTAGCAGTCAAAATGCGCTTCCAAACCCTAAATTCTGTTAATATTGATTACCACGCTCCGGCCGTATTATCCTTATCATGAGTCATAAAAAGTTGCGTAGAATCGCCTTTCCATGTAAAGCGAAACATTGAAAAATATTTCGGAGCTTCGCCTTTGGAGATAGGGCCGTCAAGAGAAGCCATAGCCGTATAATACGTATGATTCTCCTCAAAATTGAGAGTGCTCGTTACGCCATCATTTTCGCAAGCATAGACGCCAAAATGGGTGATAGCCTTGCGGTTCAAATACAATGTGGCAAACGAATCTGCAAAGAAATGTCCGGGAGCGGCAAAACCTCGTTCGCGAAGCGTAAGGCTGTCCATTGTAGCACCTACCCAAGGCACATCTGCAATGATGGCACCAGAGGAGTCAAGCGGATAACCATAATCCCAATTGCCATTAATTCGGTAATTGAACTTCATCGGGATAGCACTTGCTGAATCGGTATGGATAGTCAGAAAATGTAAATCACCTACCGGCTTATTGGATGTTGCATCCACTACGAAAGCAAATATCCAATAGTCTGCATCCGGCTCAAGATACTGAAAACACTTATCAGCATCGCCATATTGAAGCGAATGATCTGGAAACTCAGCAATATAGGGACTGCCTGCGAGCAGCAGTTTGTGGCGCCAACTTACGTATTCCATATAGGCAGAATCGAGAGCCAACATCATAAATTGATGCGGGATACGATAGGGGGCCTCTGTATCGCGAGCTTTCTCGCAACCAATCAAATAATAGGCAGGATCAGAAGTGGAAAATTTCACTCGGCAAAAACCTGCTGACACCTGCTCCACTGTTAACTCAATATCTACATCTTCCGATACCGAAATAGGAGTAGGATCGCATGCACAAAGCAGCATTGCTACCGCAATAATCAATCCACCAAACCAACTATATATCAGACGTCTCATACTTTCATTATTTTATTTCACGATCTTGCTCAAGTAAGGTTTTAACGCTGCTCACAAATCGAAGATAGCCCTGAATATGGCCGCCATAATGCCCAAAATTATATTGGATATTGGCATTGGTCCATTTGACGCGAGCCCTTGACGCATTGGCAAACGTAACGACCTCATCATCCATCGAATGGAACAAATACACAGGCGCTTGTGGCTCCCAGCTGTAAGAAAGGATGGAATTCGTTGTCATAGCTTTATACAACTCTGATACTTCTTCTGAGGTGCGATCCATGCCTTTTTCAGAAAGGATATTATGCGTTATTTTCGTACCAATAGCCTTATTTACTTGCGCAGTAGTAAATTGCTTGGAGTTTACCCAATAGTCTATATTCTCATACACATATGGTTGCATGAGTTGCTCCATATTTAAATCCAAGTTATTACCAATAATCATACCTTGCATCACGAGGGGAACGGCAATCGGATAGTCGGCCGTATCGCGGGTAACAAAATGGTCATAGGTAGCGAGAACGTCATACGGACCGCCTCCTGCAAATACGCGCCGGATCTTGATTTCATCATAGTATGCGGCCTCAATAAGATGTTGAACGGCCATCGTAGTAGCCCCACCTTGCGAATAGCCCATCAAGAGAATTTCATCGTGCGCCACTTCTACTCCTGCAGCCTCAAGGAATGGGCGAACAGCCAAATACATATCCAGCACGTTGATAGCAGTCAAGTCCATCACCAAATACGGATGCACCCTATCAGCCGTAACGCCATACCCTAAATAATCAGGAAAAATCATCACATATCCCATCTTCGCCAACATCGCTTCTATGGGGAAACAACGCGACGGCGCTTCTGCATTGGAGCCAATCGTATAATGCGAAACCAAGATAATGCGCTCGGCCTTTCCATCGGCAGGAAGCACCACTTTTCCTGATAGTTGAACGTCATTCCATTCCTCATCCACTGACCAATACGTGCCTGATAACTCAATGACTGTACGACGGTTGGAAAAGTCAAGAATTTCCTGCATGACGGAAGCAGCAGTGGTTGAAGAAGTGCGCCACATGGGGCTCTGCTCAGTTGGCTGACCATATTCTGCAGCCGGAACACCTTCGATATAGCAATCGGCAGGCAACTCATCCAACGTACTCGTACGCTGAGAGGTTACCTTAAACATACTTGGATCCGAGGGAAGCGAAGAAAAATCCACATCAAAATTATCGCCAAACGTACAGGACGCCAAAAGAAGCGATAACCCGAGCGATAGCATTCCGAACGGAAGCATATGTGCTACACCTGCATATTTTTTCGATTTCATCATACTTTTCAGATTTTTCAGACGGTTACACTTTAAAAACGAACGCCAAACGAAGCCGTAATCATTCGCGATTTGGCGAGAAAAATCGTGTTCGAATTCAGCAGCGCATACATTCCTCCGTATTCAACGGACAGAAAATAGCGCTCGTAGTTCACGCTCAACGCCAGCCATGTAAGGTTGACAGCTGGTGCAACAACGGTATGCTTACCATTCAAATCGGTTTCCGTACCACTATTGATGCACATGCCAGCGCCCAGTCCGGAATACAGATTTACATACGGATGACGGAGATAGGTAAACTGCATAGTTGGCATCAATACGGCATTGAAGAAATACTCATTTTCCTCTGCGTCCACAATTTGTCCGACACCATTTCGCGTGACTACATCCCACGAAACACCACTCAAATCAACCAATGCACCCAAACTGAACCACCGATTGAATCGATAATTATATTCCAAAAACGTATGTTGGTAATACGTAAAATTCTCTTTATAATCAAACAAACGCGATTCATCAGCAGAGACAACAATCGTCTTAGGATGCCATACGAGCGTTTCAAACAGCTGATCCCCCCACCCTACACGAAGCTCATGATGCCATGCCAAACGTTGTTCCATCGTTTCGGCATGCACCAATGTTACCACTCCACAAAGCAGTAGCAATAAGACCATTTTTCGAACTGTTTCCATTTTTATATTAATTTTTCACATTCATCACCCGCCAAATAACGCTCAAACGAACCAATATGTCGGTCTCTCTTAGCGGAATCAATCTCATCCAATGGAACCATAATGCCTGTTTCATACACATCGCCAAACTCATCGTTGGCCGCATTGCCGAAATACCGAAGTGTAGGACATAAATGCAAGTAGGCTACAAACAATGGCGGTACCACCGTATTCATCTGTCGAACAGTATTTAGGAGCAGTTTGAAGTTCTCCTCAATAGAAGCCTCCGTAAAGAGCGATTGTGCTGCAATTCGTCCGTTTTCATCGGCATCAAATGCTTGATGAGGAACAGCAAGCAACTGCTTATCCTGGTTAAATTGCTCCAAATACGCGTAAATCAAATTGCGGGCCTTCTCTTCAAACGAAGGATAGAGCGTAACCTTACCCAAAAGATAACGGATATGCTTATTTTGATAGATAATAGCTCCTAAACCATCCCAAAGATTATCAAGCGCAAAGAGCGAACGGCTACCCATCTCGCGCGTTTGATATACTGGTTGAACAAACGCCCTACCAAGCTCGATGGTATGCGGGAAATATTCTGTAAGGAACTGCTCTGAATACTTGAAAAGATGCGACGAACTGACCATTGGTTGCCCATTATCATCCAGCGGAACGTGCAAACAATCAATCCATCGGTATCCACCTACAACGGCTTCGTTTTCAGGATCCCACACAATCAACTGATGATAAGGCTCAGCCATGATATCCAATTCATCGATGTCACAATCTTTTCCAGTGCCACCACCAGCTTGACGAAAAGCAATCTCGCGAAGGCGTCCTACCTCACGCATCAGATTAGGAGCCTCATGAGCCGTAAAGTCATATATCAAATTGCCGGCTTTACAAGTCGGACGAATGAATCGAACACGTGCCAACTCTTCTTTGAGAAGCTCTGGCGATACGGGGGATATTATCTCTTGCATCTTATTCATTATTTGCCATTGCATACACCTGATCTTGCATAATTTGAGCCCATTCCATCGGCGTTTTGCTGTCGTCAAACGTGGTCCAGGAAATGGGTTTTCCTACCCTCACCTTAAAATGCTTCCCTTTCGTGCGGAACATCTCATCCACAAGAAAAAGCATCTCAATATTGAGCTTGATACCTAGCAATTTCCGCCAATAGGCAATGAGGTAAAAACGTCGGGTATTTTGACCATCAAAATAAACGGGTACGATATCACGCTGATACGTACGAGCCTTTTGAATAAACGACTTCTGCCACTGCAAATCATGCACTACATAACGCGGTTTCTTGCTCCACATATTGCGTTGCCTGCGGCTGCACATACCCGCTGGAAAAGTCAGCACGTCGCAACCTGAATCCCACATCTGCTGCTGCAATTGAAAATTCTCGCGACTCTGCTTACCTACTTTATTTACCGGCACAAAAAACTCGCGAAGTGGCTCAATATACATCAGAAAATCATTTACAATCAACTTAAGTGGACGTTTCCTAACTTCCGATACAAGCGTGGCTTCAATAACCCCATCTATCGCACCAAGCGGATGGTTGGATGCGAAAATCAGCGGAGCATCATCCAGCGGAATATTCTCCTTTCCTTCGATAGAAACCTGTACCCCAAAGAGTTCTTCATACGTAGCACGAGCAAATGCAGCTCCGGTTATACCATGGAGCTTTGCCAAAAATGCATTTATCTCATCTTGATGAACAATCCGTTCCAAAAAGCGAATCACAAACTCTGGCACACGAGCATTCGGTGCTTTCGCGCGAAGCACTTCTCGAACGTGTATTTGCAATGGTTCATTCATGATTTTTCAAAAGAAAATGCAAAAATACGAATAATTTTTCAAACGACCAAAAAAAACGCAATTTTTTAATAAAAAAGCACTTTTTTTTGCGTATTTTCCCACAAATAACCCGCGTCGATTATCAGACGCGGGCTATTTATGCATTACAAATCCTATCTTTATAAAATTTTAATAACTTGTTATTCAAAAACAAGTTCTTCTCCGGTAGCGGGGCGGATAAAACGTTGGTTAGACGAACCGCGGAATCGAAGTGCCGGTCCAACGGGCTTGAGGGCCTCCACATACGGGCCATCTACCAATACATCTATGTATTCAAGCAGCTCTTTATATGGCGATTTATCACGTATCTGCTCGTAATGAAAACCGGTATAGCACCAAATCTTCAAGTCCATCTCCGTAATCGCTTTCGCAAGCGGAAGCAATTCAGCGGCCTGATACATAGGATCACCACCGGAGAACGTCACATGAAACCGATTATAGCGAATCACTTTCATTAAGTCATCAACAGTCTTCTCCTCGCCTGCATCAAATGGCCAAGAAGCAGGGTTATGGCAACCGGGGCAACGATGGTCACACCCTGCAAAATAGATGCTGGTGCGAAGGCCTGGACCATCAGCTGACGTGCCGGGTACTATGTTGATTACGCGCAATGCCATAAGTTGATTTCTTTTATCGGCCCGATTTCATCGGGTATTTACTGTTTGGAATATTGCCCGATACTTCGAACCGAAATAAAGCAAATCTGCTCATTTCATCGAAGAAGAGGCTCTGCCAATTCGATTTATTTATGAACGATTCTGTCGTGGAGTTCGGCAATCTTACCGCTGTTCCAGCGATCGGTAGTACCTACCAAATAACCCGTGATTCGCTGGAGAATATCGATATTATGCGAGTGGCAAACCGGACATTCGGTCAAACCTTCAGTTGCATCCTCATATCCGCAATCCATGCAGCGGTTGCGATTGTGGTTCACCGAACCATAGCCGATATTATATTCGTCCATCAAATCCACGATCTGCATGATGGCTTCGGGATTGTGCGTAGCATCGCCATCGATTTCCACATAGAAAATATGGCCACCGCGGGTAAGGTTGTGATACGGACCCTCAATCTCAGCCTTATGACGCGGAGAGCAGTGGTAATATACGGGTACGTGGTTGGAGTTGGTATAATAATCCTTATCCGTTACGCCCGGAATAATACCGAAATCTTTCTTATCGCGCTTGGTAAAACGGCCGGAGAGACCTTCTGCTGGCGTAGCGAGAATCGAATAGTTATGCTGATACTTCTCTGAGAATTCGAGTGCACGATCACGCATGTAAGTTACAATCTCCAAACCAAGTTTCTGTGCTTCTTCTGACTCGCCATGGTGATGACCAGTAAGTGCAATCAGCGCTTCGGCCAAACCAATAAATCCGATACCGAGCGTACCTTGATTGATAACCGACTCAATCGTATCGTTGGGCTTGAGCGTGTCAGCACCTGTCCAGAGCTTCGACATTACAAGTTGGAACTGCTTTGCCATAGCCGTCTTCTGGAAGTTATAGCGGTCATCAAGTTGCTTGGCCGTTACGCTGAGCAATTCATCAAGCTTAGCGAAGAATGCATTGATTCGAGCATTGTAGTCCTCAATATGCATCACTTCCAATGCCAAACGTACGATATTTATCGTTGAAAACGAGAGATTTCCACGTCCAATAGAAGTTTTATCACCATAACGGTTTTCAAAAACGCGGGTGCGACAACCCATAGTTGCTACCTCCCATTTATAACGCTCCGGATCGTCAGCACGCCATTTCTCATTGAAATTATAGGGCGCATCGAGGTTTACGAAGTTCGGGAAGAAACGACGAGCAGTAACCTTGCAAGCAAGGCAGTACAAATCGTAGTTGGGATCTTCGGGCAGATAGCTTACACCACGTTTCTTCTTCCAAATCTGAATCGGGAAAATCGCAGTAGAACCATTACCTACTCCTTCGTATGTCGATTTCAAAATCTCACGAATGATGCATCGTCCCTCGGCAGAGGTATCCGTACCGTAGTTTACAGAAGAGAACACCACCTGGTTGCCACCACGCGAGTGGATGGTATTCATATTGTGGATAAACGCTTCCATTGCTTGATGCACACGGCTAACCGTACGATTGATAGCATGATGCATGATGCGCTCGCGACCTGAGAGCCCAGTGAGTTCGGCTACTACATAATCCTTGATTTCAGCATAATACAAATCCGAATAATCCTCACCATTGAGTTGCTCCAAATATTTAACCTCTTCAATATATGATGCGCGTACGTAAGGCGCCATGTAGAAGTCAAATGCCGGAATAGCCTGACCACCGTGCATCTCATTCTGAGCCGTTTCCAAACTGATGCAGGCAATTACGGAAGCAGTCTCAATACGCTTAGCCGGACGGCTCTCGCCATGACCCGCCTCAAAACCATTCTTGAGAATATTATCAAGAGGGTGCTGTACGCAAGTGAGCGATTTGGTAGGATAATAGTCCTTATCATGGATATGCAGTAAGTTATGGCGAACAGCATCACGCGTCTCGGGCGACAACAGATAATCATCCACAAACGGCTTGGTGGATTCTGAAGCGAACTTCATCATCATACCGGCTGGCGTGTCGGCATTCATGTTGGCGTTCTCGCGCGTCACATCGTTTTTCTTGGCAGCGATAATCTCCAAGAAAATGTCATGCGTCTTCGCTTTACGCGCTACATCGCGTTTATCACGATATGCAATATATGCTTTGGCTACTTCCTTTCGGGGAGACTTCATGAGCTCCATTTCCACCTGATCCTGAATCTCGTCAACCGACATAATCTCTTTGCCGGTAACCGAAATACGATCCACAATGCGCTCAATCAATGCTTCATCTTCGCCCTTCTCGGTAACAAGCATGGCTTTGCGTATAGCTGCCTTAATCTTTTCTTCATTAAAACCGACGATGCGGCCGTCACGTTTGCGTACAGTTTGTATCATAATTCTATATTTTTCGTTGGGTTGTTAGACCAATGTTAATGAATAATTCAGCTCAAATGCTTACCAAACGAGCCAAATTTCCCTTATGCTGCCTCTTTCGGTAGAGGTAGCCTACGAAGGGGAAGGAGATGAATAATCGGGGTGCAGACCGTAGTGTTTTTCCGTATAAATATATAGAAATATCAGCGTAAACAGCAGATAATCAGCACGTCAATATTCAAGTGCGAAACAGACTCTTTTCGTAAGCGGCTGCAAAATTATAAAAAAGTTTTTAATCCCGCAAATATTTCTGCGAATATTTTTTTAAAAATCACACTTTTTTTACGCGGTTTTCGTAACTTGCTGATTATCAATATTAAAGAAAAAACTTTTGAAAAATAAACATGTACAATATACCAATTTTCTAAAAATATTTCCGCTAACGTATTGATATACAATAGGGTATGTCACTTTGCGGCATTCGTAGTATCAAATAGGTCAATTTTTGGCATAGCTGTCAGTATCAGAAGACTGGTGCTATCTTTGCACCAGCCTTCTACTGCTATTATATTACATTCCCGACTCAATTACCTGGTAATTTTTAGCCTTATCTTCTGCAACCAAGTCTTCGTAGAATGCGCAAGAAGCTGCACTCATCCAAGGCTGAACCCAGAAGATACCGATACCGAGCGTAAGAATACATACTAATATCCATCCAATATACGAAAACAGCAACTTGAAGTACGCCATTTTATGTCCTTCCATCAAGCGCATGCTCTCCTCAATGGCGGCATCATAGCTCAAATCCGGACGATCTTTCAAAATGTAAGGAGTCATACTATACGATAACATTTTGATAATTCCCGGAACAATCAGCAAGAGGGTCCACAAGAAGGTATATATCGTATAGAGGAAAGTCGTGCCGAACACACGCATATACTGCTTGAAGCCATCAAACAGTGAGCCAAACGGAATATCCGTGCACTCGCTATTGCGATAATAATCCAAAATCGCAATTGAATATCCCCACGAGAGTGGCAAAGTGATGCACCATGCAAGAATCGTAAGGATACCACCCATTCCTTCTGAGGCCATACCTGAGAACGCATTGGCTGGAGCTGAAAAAACAGCGCTTACCACACCTGAAATAACAAAATACACCAAGGTAGCAATTACGGCTGCACCCCATCGATTGGATAACGAGGCTCTCGATTGAGCTCGATACGCTGAACTTGTTTTCATAATTCTAATATTTGAGTGAATAGTTTTTACATTAAAAAAAGACAATAAGAATGCATATATGATGCTACATGATCAACACTTTCAATGCCTTATGTCCCTCCGGCTCATACCCCGAAGCGGAATTGCAAAAAATCAGATACACACCCGGAGTAACTTTGCGACCGTCATAACCGCACATATCCCATACGGCAGTACCGCCGGCTGCTTGACCGGTAAACACCAAATTTCCGCCAGAATCCGCGATTTTAACGATACTATTCTCCATCAAACCGGTGATTGTAAGCAGCCCGCTATAGCCCGGACGAACGGGATTAGGATAGACGTAAGCCGATGTAAAATCCGCCTCCGGTTCGGAAGCATCGCTCTTATAGGAAACAAGCCCCATATCCGTACCGATATATACTTCATTCTGCAAGGGGTCAACCGCCACATTCAGTATGGTATTTGAGGGCAAAGGAGCATTCTTAGTAGTGAAATGCTTGACCGTCTTGGTTTCATCGCCAAAGAGATCGATATCCATCAAGAAAACGCCCGAAACAGCCGTGCCAATCCAAAGCCGATTGCCGCCATCCACAGCGATACTGTTGATTTGCTCTGTTCCAAGCATGAAATCGCCCAATCCGGAGCCATCCGTACGAGCAATCAAAATGCGGGTGCAACGATTCGAACTGAAGAAATCCACCGATGTGGGAATCATCAAGAGGCCCTCGTTCGTACCAATCCAAATAGCACCATTTCTATCTTGCGCTATGCTTCGAATCTCACTGGGAGTAATCGTATAACCGCGGTTATCTATCCAAGTAGAGCGAAACATAACCTTATCATCGGCCGTATTCATCGGTGTTCCGCCATCATCAATCAGCCCTATACCTGCAGGTTGACGACAACTGACCACCCATCTGTAGTTCGGACGTTTTTGGTCAATGAGCACATCCCCTGGCGTCTCGATGGGCTGACGAAGACTGATGGCAGCCCACTCGCCATTCGGAGAGAGCACGTGTACAGCCTTTTGGTTCGTAGCATTCAGCATCCAAAGATAGCCTTCCCCATCAAACGCAACACCATCCACTCGGCAATAGTTGGTTTGAGGATGTGCTGCTGAAATAAGTGGCGAATTATAGATATTATATAGGTTCACAACTTCCTTATCTCGGAATTCATACAACCCCTCGCCATACGAAGAGATGAAGAAATGCGCTTTATCAGCAGGATCGATAGCTGCCCGCGTAAAATCAAATACATAATTAAAGTCGCGAGGCGTAGGGATGGAAGCATATGGTATATGTTGCCATTTGCCCTCTTCCAAGATCATCACCTCTGCTTTCGTAGCCGACTCCGACGTCCATCTTGCTCCCGGAACCATCACCATTTTCTCACCCGCAAACGTCATGCGGTAAGGAGAATTGACGGCCGGACCATTTGGCCGAAATGTTGTTTTCTCGCCCTCGCAATCCCGAATCAATCCGTTCTCGCCCCAAGCGTGGTAATTGCAGCCGCCCACTTGCTCAAAAGCGCTGAAATGAACGGGAATATCATCCATACTTCTTTCTTCTAACGAACATCGCTTCCAATTGGCAAAATCCACCAAATTTTGCGTCAACTTACCAGCATAAAAATGCGTTTCACTTTGGGCAAAAATGGAGTCGCCAATAATCTGCAATTGTTTCAGCATCGGATGACCTTCTTCTATCGGTTGATACCATTCGGCTATCTCATTCTTGCGTACGTTCACCACCAACACACCAAAATCACAAGCTAAATACGCATCGTGATTGTAGAAGAACATATCATTTGCCAACTTGCTCACACCACTCAGTTGCTTCTGCTGCAAATCGGTAATCGTATGAATCGAGCCATCGGCTTCTATTACATCAAACGTGCCATCCCGATATGCCACCAAGAGTCGCTGATGGTTATCGGCAATGATATGTCCTATCCCCGACCCGCTCAATCCATTGAGCGCATTCAAGCATCGAATCTCCTCCGTTTCCGGATCGAAAGAAAAGAGCGACCCATCCGCCAAACCATAGATCAAGCCGCCCACATACGCGATTTCTTGCGTATTGGTATAAGCAGAATGCAATGTCCACCCATTCATCATGCCTGTGTAGTCTTCCGTTGCGAACGACTCATCGTATTGCGCAAGAGCTGTATTCGTTAACAAAAGCAGCCCCATCAAGAGGAGTTTCACTTTCATATTCTTCAGTCATTTTCGTGGTTATTCTCATAACGATGATGCCCTTCATCATCCGGATCAATCACTTCCGGACTATCCAAGAATGCTTGGAAACGAAGCCACCATGCCGTATGTCCCAAATGCGTTTTTCGGCTCATTTGCGTCATACGTTGCCAGAGGGCCGTCTGATGAACAGTATGATAATGGAGGAAGAAATACGTTCCCCACACCATCAGCAAAGCCGCCATCAATACGATGTATAGTTGCCAATCCAAGTTCACGCGAAGCAACACGCAAACGCCCCATACACCAAAAACCACACCATCTATTAGAATTTCAATCAAAGCAGTAATGCTATGGCTAACACCTATTTGAATAAACGCGTGATGCAGGTGCGTCATATCGGCTTTAAATGGCGAAGAGCCTTTCAGCATGCGCATAATCATCACGCGCAAGGTATCGAATACCGGTACGGATAAGATGGCCAAACACATCGCTACCATGTTTGTACGCACTACGGGTGTGTAATATTCTGTCATAGCAGGAGCGCGAAGCGTACTGATCGTGAACCACGTCATCAAAATGCCCATCACCATCGTGCCGGCATCGCCTATAAACATGCGGCTCTTGCTACCAAACACATTATGAATAAAGAAAGGCATTAGGGCAGCCGCCATACTGAACGCCAAAACCGCATTTCCCCAATCCATAATACGAATAAACGCCACACCAAACAAAATCGAACATGTCATGCAGATGCCAGACGACAAACCATTGACGCCATCAATCATATTGATGGAATTGATGATTCCCACCCCGGCAAAGACGGTAAGCGGAACAGCAAACCACCAACTGAGCGCACCAACGCCCCACATACCGCGGAAGGTATCAATACAACCGCCACTCGACATAATTAACCCAAGCACAACACCCATTTCGATCAACAAGCGCTTTACGGCACTCAAGCCAATCATATCATCGATAGCGCCCATATAGAGCATGATACCCATAGCGGCCAATACGGAAAGCAACGATGACGAAGGCAAATCGACCGGTTCGTGTGAAAGCAGGAAAGGCAATGCATAGGCACTTGTACCTACCAGCAAACCAGCCAAAACACCGAAGAAAACGGCAATTCCGCCCATTACCGGAACGGGTTGCTTCTGCAATTTGCGGGCATTAGGATTATCCACCACATTCTTTTTTTTGGCTATTGCAAGAATGCGGAAATAAATCCATCGAACCGCCATCAAGGCCATGATGGCTGCTATCAATACCGTAAAAATCTTATAAGTTGTATGCATTATAATATAAATTTTCTATCGAACGATTCGGCCTAACATATCATACAAACGACCATCGCGTAAAATCAGCAATCTGCCGTCTTTCCAAATCTTTTGAGCTGCCGATGGGTCATTGGGAAACGCCTTTTCATCGGTATTTTTCTCCGTTTGATACGTATCCAAAGCGGTTGCCTGCTCTGGCAATGCCGACTGATCTGCCAATTCGCGATAACTCACAATACCGGCCGCTGAGCCAATCATCACTTCGTTGGTCGTGGGATGAACGGCAATCGAGAGGATCGAATTGCTCGGAAGCGGACTGTTATCCATCGTATAGTGGGCTTCTATGCAGCTGTTATCGGCTGAAATAACATATACGCCAAGGGCATCCGTACCCAACCATTTTCGATTGGCGGAATCGGCTACAAGACAGTTCGCTCGACTATCTTTCATAAACCATTCGCTAAAACCGCCAATCGCACCTAATCGATGGAGCACGTTGGTTTGATAAAAATCGTCGTTTGCACTAAAATAATAGAGGCCATTTTGGCAGCAAAGCCAGACATTGCCATCCTTGTCCAAGCCCGAACCATACAGCATTTCGAGCGAAATCATCTGCCCATCTTCACCGATGAAATCGGAGCGGAATAACGAACGATTATCAGCCGTATCAACTACCGATGAGCCATAATCCAAACAAGCTAATCCGGCTTGCAAACGGCAGGTAGGCAGCCAAATACGATTGCGGGCCGTATCGTGAATCGGTTGATCAGGGGTATGAAACGGACAAAGCATCCCATACGTATCGAAAATCTGAAGGGTCGTCCATACTGTATCTTTCAGCACTTTCGGGCCAATTGAGGCGTTCATCACGAATAGCGAACCGTCCTCCATTCGAAGTAAACCATCTGTTCGCGTATAAAGCTCCCAATGTTGATCATTATATGTGGCACTTTCCAAGCCGCTATTGCGGGCATGATAATGATGCACAATCGAATCGCCTTGCATCTCAAACAATCCCGTACCATAGGTAGCAAGCCAATAATGCGAAGGATCGGCTGTATCGGCTACCACACTCATAGGGTCGAGCATCTTGATGCCTTGCGATTGGAGTTTTTCCGGCACATAATTAGTCCAACTATCCCCATCATACACCATCACGTATGGCGCATTCTTATGCTGCACAGCCCATCGACCGCCATTCACCACATAGAGCGCATCACCCGAATAGCGCATGCGATAGGGGCTGTTCACGACTGGACTGCAGATGGCGTACGTTGTCTCGCCTGACGCCATAATATGTATCAGTCCGGTTTGATTGCTGGCGCACCAATAATCCGAAGCTGAAGCATCAAACACGGCATCGGCTACCGGATAAGAAGAGGCATAGCGTAAGAGCGTATCCTCGAGAATTTCGCAAAATGATGAATCCGCTCCAATGGCAATAGCCTTACCGCCATCAAACGCGAGTTGGGCAAACGACTCCTCCGAATGGATTGCAGTCCATTCTCCCCCATTCCATCGATACAATCGGTTGCCCCATAAAGCGATGAGATTAGAAGATTTGCTCAATAACGCCGAATCAGCATGCAACGAAGATTCGGCTGTATTCAACGAAGAATCGGCTGTATGTATAGGAAGCGGGGATACACTTTTCGGCTGCATGTTGGCAACCACTGGCATCGGTTGCCACACTCGATAATCCACCAAATTGCTATTGCGAGCGGCCTTCATCACTACCGAATCGGTAGCAGCATAAAGGGTATCGCCAATCATACAAAGGCTTCTCACGCACCATGCGGCCGCTTCATCGCCGATAAAAAAGGTGTTTTGAAACGTGCGGTCGGTCAAACGATATGTCTGAATGCCATATGGCATCGCCAGATAGAGCAAATCGTTTTCTTGCCAAGTTTGTTGCACCATTTTGCCCAAGGTCGTTTCTTTCAGATAGAGGTCTTTCACCCGTCCGCTAAACTGCCCATCATGCAGGTAATCAACCATGCCATCCTCATAAAAAAGCAGCACCTCATCGCGGATGCTATCGTAAGCCATTCGTGCTATCGAGCCACCCCAAAGCCCATCGAGCAAGGTATAAAAATGTCTCGTTTCGGTCGTTTTATCTACCGAATAAATCATTCCTGCCGACAACACATACACGGCATCATCCGCAAGCAACACCTGCTGCACGTCGTTATACGCACGATGCATCGTCCAGCTTACGGAAGCTGACGATTGCGCGGAAACAATCTTGGGGAAGCTCATCATGAGCAACACCAAAATGACAAATAGTATATGAATGAGCCTATTACACATAATTTAGCTTGCAAAGTTAACAATTTTTCTTGATATATACAAATTATTATATAAAAAAGCCGTTTTTTTGTAAAAAAATTTGGGTATGTCAAATATTTTATGTAATTTTGCACGCTATTTATTAAATATGCGCGACATGCGTGTGCGCGCTACGTTCGGCTATCGCACGTTCATCGCACGTTCATCGCACGTTCATCGCACGTTCATCGCACGTACTTTCACGTGCAAAGTACTTGTAAACAATGTGCGAGTTTCGGGTAGTGCACATGCTTTATTTTTGAGAAAAGTAAAAAACTATATAAATTAAGTATGAAAAAATTTGGTATTCTTTTTGCAGCACTTTTTTCATTCTCAGTGGCCATGTATGCCATTTCGGATGAAGCTGTTATTCAGCTCGCTAAAACAATGTACGAGCAAGGAAAGGAACCCCGAGCTATCGCCCAGGAACTGATGGCTCAAGGGGCAACGATGGAGCAACTCCAACGTATTAAATCGACTCTTGAAGCCCAACAGGCGGCTGGCGAAGTAGGTGAAGTTTCGGAAGATGTGCAAACCGACACCTCTACTGAAACGCCCGAAGAACGTAAGCAAACGGGCGAAACGGCTCCGGCTCTTCCCGTTCACGAAGGTTCGGGATTGTATAGTGCCGACATTTTCCGCACACATGGTCTCAGCTTTGAGCCGCAAATGAACATTCCCACCCCGAAGAACTACCGTTTGGGGGCTGGTGATGAAATTATCATCGATATCTATGGTGCCAGCCAGTTGCAGATTAAGAAAACCATCTCGGCGGAGGGCATGATTACCCTCAAAGATTATGGTCCAGTTAAATTGGCAGGATTGACGATTGAGGAAGCTACCCGCCGAATCAAATCGACCTACGGTTCGCGTTATCAAGGCAGCCAACTCATGGTTACGCTTGGGCAAACACGTTCTATCCAAATCAACATCATGGGTGAAGTTAGCGTACCGGGTACGTATCAACTCTCTTCGTTTGCTTCCGTTTTCCATGCTCTTTACGTGGCAGGCGGTATCACCAATGCCGGTACGCTTCGTGATATCAAAGTGTTCCGCAACAGCAAGCAGATTGCTTCTATCGACCTCTACACCTACCTGATGAGCGGTAAGGAAGACAATATCCGATTGGAAGATGGCGATATGATTATCGTAGATCAGTATGCACAACACGTTTCCATCTCTGGCAATGTACGTCGTCCGATGACCTACGAGCTCAAAAAAGGCGAATCGCTCGCGCAACTTATCTATTACGCAGGCGGCTTCTCGGCTGAAGCTTATACGGATGCCGTTCGTGTTACACGTAACAATGGCGGACGTTCGGTTATGACCGTTAAAAACGACCAGTTTGAGAAATTTGCGATGATGGATGCGGATGCCGTAAACGTGGAAGCCATCCTCAATCGCTTGGAGAACACGGTTAGCATCAATGGTGCAGTCTTCCGTCCGGGACAGTATGGTTTGAGCGACAACTTGCATACCGTTAGCCAACTTATCGCTATGGCTGATGGCCCTATCGAGACCGCTTTCCTCGGTCGTGGTGTGCTTTATCGCATGAAACTTGACCGCACGCAGTTGGCTCTCCCCATTGACCTCGAGGGAATTCTCAACGGTACCGCTCCGGATATCGAGCTCAAGAACGAAGACCAACTCTATATCCCCGACAACAAGAGCAAACTCAACGAGCAAACCGTTAGCATTCATGGTGAAGTACGTGGTCCGCAAACCTTCCCGTTTGCAGAAAACGAGTCGGTTGAAGATCTCATCCTTCGTGCGGGCGGTCTGACCAAACGGGCATCTACCAGCAAGGTGGAAATTATCCGCAGAAAACTCGACCCGAAGGCTACCGATGAATTGTCTGTTCGAAGCGAAGTCTTCACAATTTCTATCAACGACAGCATGACTGTTTCTGACAAAGGCTTTATCCTTGAGCCGTTTGATGAGGTATTCGTTCGCACGTCTCCGGGTGCAGTTACGCCGATGAAAGCCACTATCTCTGGTGAAGTGCTCTTTGGCGGTACATATGAGCTTCGAAGCAAATCCGAACGTCTGTCGGATCTCGTTCGTCAGTCTGGCGGTTTCACCCAACATGCTTACATCAAGGGCGCCAAGCTGATTCGCCAAATGAATCAGGAAGAGCGTGCTCAACGCGATAAGATGGCATCTCGTTTTGCCGCTCAAAAGAAAGACAGTACTACCCTTCAATCGCTCGACTTGAGTTCGGTTTATGTCGTTGGTATCGATTTGGAAAAAGCAATTGCCAACCCCGGTTCTGACAACGATGTTATCCTTCGCGAAGGCGATGTGCTCTATATTCCTACCATGGCTTCTACCGTAAAGATCAATGGTGCTGTTATCTCGCCCAATGCCGTAAACTACGTAAAAGGCAAGAGCGCACGTTATTATATCAATCAAGCTGGTGGTTATAACGAAATGGCGAAACGTTCGAAGGCCTATATCGTATATCCGAGCGGAAAGATTTATCGCGCTATCGGACATAAGATAATTCCGGGTTCCGAAATTGTTGTACCGAGCAGAAACGAGAAGAAAGAAATGTCTTCTGCTGAACGTATGTCAATGGCAACGATGGCTGTTTCAATGGGTACCACTGTTGCCACCCTTGGTTCAACGATTGTAGTTATTGTAACCACTCTTAATAAATAATAGCAATCGCGAGTAAATTCATTACACTATGGAAGAAAATAACAACAATAATCCCGTTCAGCCGGAAGGCTATTCCATCGATTGGATGGGGCTCCTTAAGACGCTCCTTTCGAAGTGGAAAATATTGATGCTCGTTGGTGCTATTTCGTTTGTCATAATGGCAGCCCTTCAGCTGTGTATTCCTAACTACTACGAGGTGACCGTTAAACTCTCGCCTGAGCTTGGCAGCAAAGGTGGTGGTGGCGGCTTAGCTGCTATGGCTTCTTCTTTGGGCTTTGATCTCTCTTCTGCAACCGGAAGTAATACAAGTGCCCTTATGCCGTCTATATACCCCGATATTGTAAGTGCTCCCGACTTTGCTGTTGGACTCTTTGATGTAGAGGTACGTACGAAGGATGGCGAATATGTTGGCCCATATTACGATTACCTGCTCGAACATCAGAAAGGACCATTCTGGAGCAAAGCAATGAAAGGTATTTCCAAAGGTATTGGTGCAGTTATCAGTTTGATTCTGCCGAAAGATGATGAGGAAGAAGGTAGTGCCGGCAATGGAGGTGCAAACGTATTCCGCTTAACGAAAAAGCAAGCCGATATTGCCAAAGCCATTAATGAACATAAAGTTTCTTGTGATGTAGATAAAAAGATGGGTACGATTACCCTCCATATTGCTGATCAAGATCCGCAAATATGTGGTATGTTGGCTGATTCCGTTTGCACTCACCTGCAGAACTTCATCACCGAATACCATACGAGAAAAGCAACGCTTGATTCCGAATATTTCAAGCAACTGATGGATTCCGCTCAAATAGCATATGAGGAGGCTGTTGTTCGCTACTCGCGTTATGCAGAGGAGCATACAGGGCTTACCCTCGAGCGCTACAAGATTGAGCAGCAGAATCTGCAAATGGACATGACCCTCAAGCAGAATATCTTCACTACGTTCCAAAAGCAATACCTCCAAGCCGAAGCGCAGATTCAGGAAAGCAAACCCGCTTTCACCACGATTCAGGCTCCCGCAATTCCTACCAAGAAAGCCGGCCCATCTCGCGCAAAGAACGTATTGATGTTCACTTTCCTCGCGCTTGTCGTTGCTTCGGTCGTTTTGGTTCGTAAGCAAATCGACTGGAAAGCGCTCATCAGTTGATGACATCCCGCAAAAAGGCTGCTCGTTTGAGCAGCCTTTTTCTTACGGAATATTCTATCTGAATATCATCTTGAATGTTCTTACTGAAATATTATCCAATGGGGGGCGGGAATAGAGTGGAAGCTTTTGAGGGAAATTTGCGTTCCCTCGAGGAGGCTGCAATTGTTACCTCCTCGTGGTAGCAAATTTCGGGTTGTGATGGCTCGTTGTCAAAATCTATAGTAAAAGCCAACAGAAAGTGTTAACTGTTAACGCGTAACTGCGTTTGTTTTTGCATTTTTTCTGGCTTAACTTACGATAGGCTTTGGGCTTAACTTACGACTCGGGCGAATCGTAAGTTAAGCCTAAAAAAAGGATAAGGAGACTCTTGCAAATCATCCGGGGAGCAGAATCCTCAGCATTTCGAACAAGAGTGGCCGTTGGGCGTAACGTAACGCGATGTTACGCAAAAAACGCAATACCCTACACATAATAGTCGCTATCACGGGCTTGGGGAGCCACTTGTGCGGCACTCATCGAGCTCGTTTCGTACTCCTTAATAATCATTAATCACTCTTGCGGAAGTAAAGTAGCCTCTTTTTTATATAAGCAGATTTTTAGAATCTACTTTTTGCGGATAAGACAAAAAAATGGGTACTATTATAGCGATGCTTTGTACTTCCCAATAGAGCCCAATGCCTCCTCAATGAGTCCTCATCGCTCCTCATCGCGTTTGTGTGTCCATCGCTGACGAATGTGAGTGCAAAGGTACTGCTTTTTAACCCTTTTCTTAGAGGCCCAGTAAAAAAGAAAATTTTGGACGTTACGGGGTAACTGTTAACACCTACAAGGCAAATCGCTTGTATTACACGAGTATTTGTGTACGATGGTAATGCGATGGTAATACGATAGTAATGCGATAGTAGTACGCTAAATGTTTGGACTATTATATTTTTTGCGTAACATCGCGTTACGTTACGCAAAAAAACGCAATTGTCTTTTCCTGAAAACATAGACAATAAAATTTTGCTCTAACCCAAAACTACCGATTTGTGGTGAATATGCAAACCTAAACACACCTCGGACACACATTTTTATTCATATAATATACCTGTTGGCGGAATTAAATTAGCGAGTATTTAATTCCGCCAACGGGTATTCTTAATGTATTGCTACTCGAACTTTCTAACAAAAATCTACTCGAATTTCTAACAAAAATCTACTTGAAAAATTCTTACTGAATATTCACTTGAATGCAAACCGGATATTCCGCTTTTTCAGCCCATTCATACAGGGCATGAATACATTTTTGTTGATACCTCAAGGCATTTTCCATAGCCCCTTGTTGATGTGCTTTATACCGGCCATTGGTATATAAATAACTATCCCAAGGCTCAAAAGCGGGCGTAACATAGCGCTCTTCTTCAGGGTAACATGTGCAGGTAGGTTGCTCTATCCCGCGCGCGTGAACATATATATAGGTGCAACCCGCTAATGCCGCTTGCTGAATATGAGGTAGCAAATCTGCATCATATGTTTCGTCTTTAAAGATATTCATCCATATATACCGATAACGCACTTTTCTGACCATCCCCCACTCTTTTGATGCGGGCGTACGATTCGAAATATACGCATCTGCCTGAGGCTGTACATCCCATTCTTCTGCTTCATTATGAATCGCCCCCATCGCATGCGTAAGGTAATACACCCGAATCGTATCTTTCGAAAAAGCTAATATGTCTGACGCCTTATCAAAGGATGATGATGGATTATTGCTTATGTCAGACGCTTTATCAAGGGATGAAGGCTGTTTGGGCAGATAGAAGATTGCGGCTATACTGATTAGAATCGCCAAAACACATGCCATTGCTCCATATCCCCAAGGCAGCCACTTGCATTCATTTTTAGCATATAAACTCAAGCAAAAACCAACCAGCAGCCATACCCTGCTATTTGACCATAAATCGCCAGATAGCATGCTGTTGGGTACAGAAATAAAGAATAGAAAAATCAGCAATACCACCAACATAATATGCTGTAATGATCTCATTCGCAAGCGTAAGAAACGCATAGCTATACAGCATGTAGGAATCAGCACAAGCGCAAGCAAGAGCAACCCGCCATCATACAGCAACTGCACCACGCTGTTATGCGGATGCACATACGACAGATCTCTGCTTATCTGACCAATACCATGTCCCCAAATCGGCTCAGCGCAAAATCCGCGTAAAGACGCAAGCCAAATTTCAAATCGTCCATTACTGATATCGCCTTGCTCGATGGCTTTTACAAATTTGGCCATTACGCTTACCTCCCAATCCATCTGATAAAACATCCAGCTCAATCCTACCACGAATGCTGCCAGAAGAATACCAAACGTATAAGTGCCCAAAAAGCGCAACCCTCTCAACCATTGAAAAGCATTAGACGCCCAACTGCCGATCAGCAACCGATCAGTACTGATGGCAGGTAGAAAACTAATCATCAACAAGACTGCCAAATACGGCCCGCGTGAGCCATATCGAACCATATAAGCAAACAAGATGATATTCCCAAGAATGCCAATAGCCGAAATGATTTGTTGCCAACGATTCTCATGCCGGATAAATATTACAGTTATTATCATAGCAGCTATTAGCGAAGGCACAAACGACAAACTCATTCCTAACCAAAAACTGGGCGATTCGGTTACCTCCATCATCTTTGCAATCAAGAAGATAACCGGAAGTGGAATAAGCATCGTAAGCTTCATCAGCAAATGGATTTCCGGAACAGCAGCTTGCGGAAGTAGAAGTGGAATCACAACAGCCGCCCCAAACACACAAAGTGAAACTGTGGGCCAACCTTTAAGCACGGCCGTAAGCCCATACCCAATCAGCAGCAAGGCTGCCAGTAAGTAACTCAAAAAAGTTCCCCAGCCTTGTTTCCATTGCTTATAGCGGAAAAAACAATACACTATCCACAAGGCCGCCACACTCACAATAACAGCTTGCAGCGGAAGATCTATAGGCAAAAACACATCGCCTATTGCTCCCACCACGCCACTACACAAAATGAGCGACATCAAGATAGCGCTTATTCGCGAACCGGTATGTAATGATAAACGATCCAAAGTTTCGTAGGTATTTGGAGGATACCCACTCCGAGCAGAACAACCTCCACTATATAAGGAGGCAATCCCATTCGAAGCAATCCATAGGCAGCCGGGATACTGATACTATTCAATATCGTAAGCGCCAAATAATAATATTTCAATTGCCCGGAGGCATGTACAATCAAATCCAATACAGAGCCTACCGAAATCACCATGGCTGTAAGCAAGCTGATGCGTGCAAACTCAAGCGTCAATGGCGGTACATCAACGAGCCAAATGCGCAAAATCGGTTCAAGTAGCCACTCCATCGGTAGGCAAACGACAAGCAAGAGCACAGCCGTAAGCAGCATCCCTATTCCAGTCAGCCGCATCGCCTGCTTCCCATCTGAAGCCGCATATCGCTTTGTTATTTGCGGACCAAGGGCATGCTTGAGGCAACCCGCAAGAGTCAAAACGCCTCCACTTATGCTATGTGCAATCGACATAGCTGCATTGGCAGCCGGACCGCAAAACGCATTCAGCACAAGGGGAATACCACTACTCTTGAGCGTAAATCCTGCATGACCAACCATGTTCCACCCGCCATATGCTAACATCTCTTTCACCAGAATAGGGTCGAGAGCTATCCGTTTGGGAAATGCCGTTTCGGCATATCTGCTTCTTGCAAAAAACACATAAAAACCCATTACAATCAGCTCCACCACCATCAATCCAATGGCATATAGCATTAATCCGTCAGCTTCCGAATGGCGCATAAGCCTAACCATCACCACTTTAGCAACCATATCCGCCACACTCACATACACATAACATTGCATCTCTTCGTGGGCAATAACAGCTGCCTCGTAAGGCATGGACAATATCTTCAATACCGCAACGACGAGCGCACAGATGAACGCTATTTGCGCGACCGCCATTCGTTCTTCCGGAATAACGGCAAAACGATTTACATACCATAATCCAGCCGTTAGCATCACTAAAACCACCACAGCCGCTACCAATGCATGCAATCGTATCGACATAGCAAACACGGCTTTCTGCCGATGGATATCACCTTGCCCAAGCGCAAAAGCAGCAAAACGCTTGCTGGCTTCTGCAATAGCCGAATTGAGCCACATCATCGTGCCAACGACTCCAGCAACCAGTGAATAGATACCATAATCGACAGCCCCAATCAAGTCCAATACAGCTCGACTCACATACAAGCCGGTAAGCATCAATACGAACGTGCGCACAGCCATAAAGACCGTGTTCATGCCAATCCGTAAACCTTGTTGATGCTTCATTTCAAGTTCCTGATTATGCGCTTTATGCTTTTCTTAATGGTTATCCACCCCACTTTGGCGAAAATGAAAGGATAACTCAAATCAAACGAATCGTGTATAAGCCCAACCATCTCCCATGCAATTTTCGGGCTGCATAACGCATTCAGAAAAACGCCAGAAAAGACACTATCTTGCAAGGGCATGCCTTGCGAATAAAGAAACTTATCTATCTCAATGGCTTCTCGCATACGAATGCCACACTCTTCACGACTCATTTTCCAATAAGGAGTGGAAGAAAGCGAGCCCGGACGCTTGGTAATGGTATAAATTACTGTAGGGTCAACTGCAATCGTTCGAGCATAAAAACCGCAACAACAAGTAAAGAAGCCATCGTTTGAATACATCGTTTCGTGAAACCGAATGGCATGCTCTTTCACCAACTGATGCCGAATAATCAGCGGCCATGTTGGACCATGATTGATACGCAAATCATACGAATCGCCTGTAGCCAAATACCGATCAACCATATAGTTGTTCCATACGTCCCGATTGGCTGGGCGGGAAATGTCAGAAGACCAGACCGAACGCACTTTGAAGTACCAAATATCAGCATCAGAGTCGCTACTTGCCAAACGATTCATCACATCTGCTAATGCCTTCGTATAAAAATCATCGGCATCAGCAAATAGCAACCACTTGCCTTGCGCATGTTCGAGCCCCACGTTTCGTGCACGACCTGCACTTCCGCCTTGAGGCGTAGAATAGAAGAATACATTGGGCAAATTCAGTTCCGGAAAACGAGCACGAACAAGTTCATTGAGAGGATTCTTATCTTCCGGACTGCAATCATCCACTACGATTATCTCCACATCATCTCGCATAGGGATGCTCCTAATGCATCGCACCAAGAGTTCAGGAATGGAGAAATGAGGGATAATAATACTATAACGAATCGTACTTGAGATGATAGTAATGATTTATGGGATAGTTCAAAAACGTACCTATGTTAGTTTTCTTTCTGCTTTTCAGCTTCTTCGAAGGCGAGTTCCAATTCGCGTGCTCGTTGTTGCTCTTTTTTGTTAAGAATCGTATCAAAGCCCTTGCCGTAAACGCCCGTTGTTGCCGTTTGGCTCACAAAAGCATTGGGGTCAATGGCCTTAATCAAGTCCATAATCTCTTTGGCTTCAAACTTCTTCACCAGCACCGTAACCACTTTTACGGGTTTCTTGGTGTACCATCCTGTACCGTTAAGCACGGTTACGCCACGGTGCTTTTGATACATGATGGCATCCGCAATGTCTTCGGCAGCATAACGGCTGAAGATAAAGAACTGAATAGACTGACGCGCATTATTCATCACCGTGTCGAGCGACAGCATACACATAAACGTGAAGCAAAGACCCATCATCAGCGGCTCTACAGGATGCTCAAGCGTACGGATATGCGGTAGGAAATACGCGCTACCGATAATGAAGATATCACACGCAAACAGCACTCGTCCGAGCGCGATATGCTTGTATTTATTTACGATCATGGCAATGATATCCGTGCCCCCTGTACTGCCGTTGTTCAGATAGGTAACACCCAAAGCAGCACCACAGAACAAGCCAGACACCACGCACGACATAAACGGATCGGATAGCATAGGCGTTTCGAGTACAGGCAATACCTTAAACCAAAACGTCAAACCTACTACGCCCCATATCGTGCGGAGGCAGAATTTCCAACCAATCATGATTACGGCTACAATAAGCAGCAACCCATTAATCGAAAAATTCGACAGCCAAATGGGAATAGCACCATCCGTGGCAAAATAGATAATCTCATTCAAACCCGTAAGGCCGCCACCTACGATACCATGCGGAATCATCAGAAAATTGATGGCAATAGCATACGGCAACAGGCAAAACCAAATAGTAATGAGCTCTAACGCATCGTTTACTACTCTGCGTTTGCGCAACGCAATCAGTTCATTTTTAATTTCTTCAGCTGTTTTAGTCATAATAAACAAGAATATAAAAATCTTCTGAAACGAATACCCCTACAGATGCGAATTTATAGAATGATTTTTTACACAAAATTCCTCAGACTCTCAACATAGACAATGCCGAATCCTGACCATATTGAGAATCTGAGAATAGTGTATTCGTAATCAGAACTTAGCTACAAGGTTTCTGTCGCCCCAGCCGTTATCCACACGGCCAACAGGAATCCAGAACTTGTTTTCTCTTACCCACTCGGTAGGATAAACGGCTTTCTCGCGCGGATATGCGTGATTCCATTCGGAGTTAACCACCTCATATTCCGGACAAGGAGCGTTCAAGAGCACGTTGTCGGTCTTGTCAGCACGACCCTCTTCTACTTCGCGAATCTCCTCGCGGATGGTAAGCATAGCATCTACGAAGAGGTCGAGTTCACGCAGACTCTCGCTCTCGGTAGGCTCGATCATAAGGGTGCCGTGAACGGGGAAACTGAGTGTAGGCGCATGATAACCGAAGTCCATCAGTCGCTTAGCAATATCCGTTTCGGTGATACCGGCATGCTTAAACTGACGGCAGTCGAGGATCAGCTCGTGTCCTACCCTGCCCTTCTCGCCTTTATATACAATGCCATACGCATCCCCCAAGCGAGCAGCCAGATAGTTAGCCGATAGGATAGCGGCTTCGGTAGCCTCACGAAGTCCCTCCTCGCCCATCATATTGATGTAGCCATAACCGATAAGCGCTAAGTTGGCATTGCCATAAAGAGCTTGCGAAACGCGGTTCTTATCTTCTTGCGGCAGACAATCTTCCAAACCGGCACGCACGCAAACGGCACCTACACCCGGGCCACCACCTGCGTGAGGCGAAGCAAACGACTTATGCAGATTAAGGTGGCAAACATCAGCCCCAATCGTACCGGGGTTGGTAAGACCTATCTGAGCGTTCATATTGGCGCCATCCATATATACGAGTCCACCTGCTGCATGGATAGAATCGCAAATCGCTTTTACTTCCATCTCGAAGATGCCATGGGTAGAAGGATACGTGATCATGCAGCCAGCCAAAACGTCTTTATTGGCTTCTACTTTCTGATTCCAATCCACTAAGTCGATATTACCGCCGGCATCGCATTTAACGATTACGGGCTCAAAACCAGCCTGCACACAGCTGGCGGGGTTCGTACCATGAGCCGATTCCGGAATGAGCAATTTCGTGCGACCTTGTCCCTTCAACGCTTCGCGGATAACCACCAAACCGGTATATTCGCCAGAAGCACCCGAGGTAGGCTGAAGCGTGGTAGCTTCAAAGCCGGTAATCACAGCCAATTTCCATTTCAAATCTTCGAGGAGCTCTATATATCCCTCCACCTGATCTTCTGGGGTAAGCGGATGAACAGCCGTCATGCCCGGGAACGTAACAGGAATCATAGCAGCAGCCGGATTGAGCTTCATCGTACACGATCCAAGCGGAATCATCGAATGGGTAAGCGAGATATCTTTACGTTCGAGGCGCTTGAGATAACGCATCATCTCCGTCTCGGTATGATATTTCTTGAAGATATCCTGCTGCATATAATCTACCTCTCTTACGAGGGCTTCATCAAGCGCCCAAAGACCATCAAACTCGCTCTCAGTCTCTACCATCGGAGCCATGCCGTCAACCACTTCCACGAAGAGGCAAATCAGCGCATTGATATCCTCTACAGAAGTCGTTTCATCGATGCTCAAACCTACCCAACCTTCTTCTGAATAATAGAGATTGATCTCGTTTTCTTCTGCATGTTTGCGGAAATCTTCAAGGCTGATATTCTCCGGCAGACGGATTTTAAGTGTGTCAAAATATTGCGTATTCTCTTGCTGATAGCCATATGCGAGCAGGAGTTCGCTCATATAAACGGCCTTAGAATGAATCTTCTCAGCAATGCTTCTTACGCCTTCAGCACCATGGTAAACGCCATACATACCGGCCATCATAGCATAGAGCGCTTCTGCCGTACAGATATTCGAGGTAGCTTTCTCGCGCTTGATATGCTGCTCGCGCGTCTGCAATGCGAGGCGGTAAGCGGGTTTATCGTGGGTATCTTTAGAGAGACCAATGATGCGACCGGGCAGTTCGCGTTTATACTCATCTCGGGTGGACATATAGCCTGCTGTAGGACCACCAAAGCCCATCGGTAGACCGAAACGTTGTGCCGAACCGCAAACGATATCAGCACCCCAACTGCCCGGAGACTTCAAGAGAGCGAGTGCCATCAGGTCGGCAACTACCGTCAGTTTCAATCCGGCAGCATGCAGTTCGTCGGCCCATTGCGTATAATCGTCCACCGCACCATCAGCGTTCGGCCATTGCACGATGGCACCAAAATATTCGGCTGTCGGTTCGAAATTCTCCCACTTGCCCATGACGAGTTCAATGCCTTGGCCAATTGCGCGCGTGCGCATAACAGATAAGGTGTTGCCGAACATGCGCTCATCTACAAACACTTTGCAAACACCATTCTTTACCTGCTCACGACTGCGAAGATTGCGCATCATCGTTACGGCTTCCGCTGCTGCTGTTGCTTCATCCAAGAGCGAGCAGTTAGAGAGCGGCAGCCCCGTAAGGTCGGCTATCATCGTTTGGAAGATAAAGAGCGCCTCCAATCGGCCTTGAGAGATCTCTGCCTGATAGGGCGTATAGCTCGTGTACCACACCGGATTCTCCAGCATGTTGCGGGCAATCACCGCAGGCGTATTGGTGCCGTACCAACCCCTACCGATAAAATTCTTATAGGGCTTATTCAGTCCCGCCAAATGCGCCATCATATCCATATGCTCCTGCTCGCTGAGAGCCTGAGGGAGATCCAGCGGTTTCTCCAAACGGATAGCATGCGGGATGGTCTCATCCAGCAGTTGTTCCATACTCGCTGCACCTATCGCTTGCAGCATTTTCTTTTGGTCGGCTTCTGTAAGGCCGATGTGTCGGTTTTTCAAGTAGTTAGTCATATTACAAACTTAGAGGAAAAGTTTGTGCAAAATTAGTGTTTTTTTTTTAATTGTGCAATACCTTTTGCATTTTCTTGCAGAAAATCTGCAAAATAGGCCTCATTATTTGTATATTTCAAAAAATCTTCGTAACTTTGCACGCAAAAATGGCAGATTCTTACTTTACCATAGCATCGGAATCGGAAGGATTGTATAAAGACAAGGGTTCGAAATTCCTTGCCTTCGCCCATCCTGTAAGTTCGCTCGAGGAGGTCAACGTGCTGCTGGAGCACTACCGAAAGGAGTATTACGATGCTCGCCACGTGTGCTATGCGTATATGCTTGGAGCCGATCAGGAAGAATTCAGAGCCAACGATGATGGCGAACCTTCGGGTACGGCCGGACGCCCCATTCTCGGGCAAATCAGGAGCAAGAATCTCACCAATGTGTTGGTCGTGGTTATCCGTTATTTTGGCGGCATACTCCTCGGCACCAGCGGATTGATTGTGGCCTACAAAGAAGCCACGGCTGATGCCCTCAGCAGAGCTGACATCATTGAGAAAGACGTGATGCTGCCTCGTACACTTCGGTTTTCGTATGAAAAAATGAACGAGGTAATGCGAACGCTTAAGGACATTAATGCCAAAATCCTTTCGCAAGATTGGGCCGACAATCAATGTATCATATATTGTGAAATTCAAAAACGATATGCAGACAGAATATAGTCATATAGCTGCTTATGAAGGCACTGAAATAGCCGATGCAGCCAAACGCGTGCTCACCGACCCCGAATTGCTTACATGGCTCAAGCGAACAGCCGGAATACGTATTCCGCGCTTTGTTGCAAGCATGATTAGTGGGCTGCTGAAGATGTCACATAATCCGCGCTTACTCATCGATAAATGGCTCGTATTGCCGTTTCTCAATAAAATTGAGAAGCAATCTACAGCAGGGGTAACGCTGTATAAAGAAGCGCCTACAGATGGGTCGCATTTCTATATCACCAACCATCGCGACATCATCCTCGATGCGGCTTTCCTTTCTGCACTCCTTTGGAAAGACAGCCGTAACAGGCCGTATTTGGGCGTTGGAAACAACCTCTTCGGAAAGCCTTGGATAGAGGACCTGATGCGTATTTGCCGTTGCTTTGCCGTGATTCGCAACAGCAGTCCGCGCGAACTCATGCAAAATGCCGCTACCCTCTCCGCATATATCGCTTCGCTTAGAGAGAAAGGGGAGTCGTTCTGGTTGGCTCAACGTCAAGGGCGCGCCAAAGATGGCAACGACCTTACCCAACCATCGGTGCTCAAGATGCTCATTCTTGCCACCAAGAGCGACCCTATTGATGCCCTTCAGCAGCTCAATCTGACGCCTGTAAGTATCACCTACGAATACGACCCTTGCGATTATCTCAAGGCTCGCGAGATGCAACTCAAGCGCGATAATCCTGCCTATAAAAAATCGGCACGGGAAGACATGCTCAATATGCAAACGGGCCTTCAAGGGCAAAAAGGAAGTGTTTCGTTTGTTGTTACTCCATGCATCAATAGCGAACTCGAATCGCTTAGAGGTAAAAC